>NZ_JBFRFD010000059.1:0-10316 GCF_052114645.1 Arthrobacter sp. 2YAF22_2 | reverse complement strand
GGTGCCGTACGTGGTGAAGCCTTGCTCGGCGATGCCCAGCTGGTAGCTCAGCGCCGCCGCCATGATGAATGCGGTGAAGCGCTGCCGCTCACCGCCGGACATCGAGCCGGTATCGGCGTGCATGAACACCTCGGTCTTTACCGCGCGGCTCTTGCCGCCGTTCTTCGCAGCTTTGGACCCGGAGTCCCGCACTTCGCGGTGCTCTTTGCACTGGATGAAAAGGTGCCCGCGGACGTCCAGCACCTCGGCACGCCAGCGGCGGTCCTCGGGGGTCTGCGACCCGAGCCGCTTCACCAGCGTTTCGAGCGACTTGTAGCGGTTGGTGAGCTCGGCGTCGTCGTCCGTCTCCGCGCCGGCGACGGCGGCCGGCGCGGCAGCCTTCCCGGGCCGGGTGTGGCGGACCTTCAGCGCGTTCTGGATGGCGTCCTTGAACTGCTTCGCGGTAGCCGGCAGGGTCTGCTTGATGTCCAGCTCCAGGAAGCTGCCTTCGTGGAAGTTGACCTCGGAGAGGATGCCGTTCAGCGGCAGGATGCGGCTTGTGATGGAGCGGCGTTCCTCGTCAAGCAGGTGCAACAGCGTGCTGAAGGACTCGTGCGTGCGCTGGTTGAAGAACTGCCGGAACTCGGCTTCCTGCGCCGGAAGGCCGTCGCTGACAATGGCGTGGTAGCGGGATTCGAACTCGCCGGCGGCCCCGATCGAAGTGCCGTGGTCCGCGGAAATCGCCGTGCCCCACTCGCGGACGAAGCCCTCGAAGATGCGCGTGAGCCGCTCGGAGGTGGCCTGCCCGCGGGACTCGGCGGCGTGCAGTTCGGCCTGCAGCCGGGTCCGGACCTGGTTGGCGAGGTTGTCCAGCTCATGCATTTCGGCCAGCTCGCCGAAGCCGGTGAAGTAAGGTTCCAGCGCCGCGACGGTGGCGTCCGACGGCGGCTGCTGGGCCAGGCGCGCCTGCGCGGCGTCCAGCAGCGAATCGGCCGTGCTGAGCTGCGCGTCGAGAGCCTTGTACTCGCTCTGCAGTACGGCCGCCGCCTCGGTGCTGGACTGGTGTTTCTGTCGGGAAACATCGATGTTGGCGCGCAGCGGCTCGAGGTCCGCCTGCGCGGCGAGGGCGTCCTTGAGCCGCTGCTCAATCCTCGCGAGCTCCTCGGCGGCAACCGCAGCGGACACCTGCTCCCAGGGCCGGTGGTCGTGGGCCACGCGGCGCAGTGCGTCGAGCTGGCGGGTCATGCCCTGGTGCGACTCTTCCCGGCTTTGCGCCAGTTCGGCGGCCTTGGCGAGTTCCTGTCGGAGCTCCTCGACCTGCGCGGCCACCACTTCAAGTTTGGCGGCGTTGTCGAAGCCGAGCACGTAGTCCTGCCGCGAGGTGAAGCGGTCATCCTTTTCCACGGTGTGGCGGTTGCGCTTGACCACGCCGCCGAGGCTCAGGCCCTTGTCCAGCCCGGCCAGCTCGCCCGGATCCTCCACGCAGGGGTAGGCGAAATCGAGCGCAATCCGCTCCCGGATCCACTCGCCGGCCGCCGCGAAGGCGCTGCCCGCCGGACCGGCGGTGAGGATGTCCAGCTTGGTCAGCAGATCGCCGTCGGCCGCGTCCTCCACGGCCAGCGCGCCGCCGGCGAGCGGCTTCGAAATGTCCACCGCGCGCAACGCACCGCGGACCGGATAGTCGTTGAGGTAGCGGGTAACGGCTGCAAAGTGCTCGCCCGGGACCAGCAGCGTGGTGGCCAGGCTGCGCAGGGCGCGTTCGGCAGCCGGCCGCCACTGTTCGTGGCCCTCCGCGAGGTCGATGAGCTCACCGCCGAAGGGCATCTGCTCCTCGGAAATGCCGGTGGCCGCCGCGATGGCACTGCGGTTTTCAATGCTCGACGGCGGCAGCAGGGACTTGCGCGTCTTGAGCGAGACAAGTTCCTGCTGGGCCGCGGCGAGCTCCCGCTTCCTGGTCGCGTGACCGTCGAACGCCTCGAAACGAAGCTCCTTGAGCGACTCCGAATGGTCCTGCAGCTCGACGGAGCGCGCCGCCGCGTGCTCGTGCGCCTGCTCCCAGCCCGCGGGCGTCCACTCAAGCTCCAGGCCGGCGTCGGTCAGGGCTTTGCGGGCGGCTTCCTCGACCTGCTCGCGGAGTTTGAGACCCACCCGGGCGTTCTCCAGCGACTGTTCGATCGCGGAAATCGCGTTGCCGCCCTGGTTGTTGTAGTCCGCCTCGAGCTCGCGCAGTTCCTTGGCCAGACCGTCACGGACGCCGCGTTCGGCGCCGAGCTGCTTTGCCTTATCCTGTGCCAGCGCCTTGAAGCGTTCCAGGGTTTTGCCGTGCACGCTGACGGCCAGCTGCTGCTTATAGGCCTCGAACTCCTCGCCGGCGAGATCCCGCAGCCGGTTCGCGTCGAGCAAGGACTGTGCGTACTCCTTGTTCAATCCGGGGACGGGCGCCAGCTGGTCGCGCTGCTGCCGGACATCCTCGAGCCGTTGCCGGATGGACATCAGGTTGCTGAATTCCTCGACGACGTCGTCCGCGGCAGCCAAGGTGGCGGGCGCATCCAGGACCTGGTCGCGGAAGAAGGTATTGACACTGCCGCCCAGGCCCTTGCCGGCCTGGATCACGCGCAGCAGCGGCAGGGCCTGGTCCGAGTTGATGCCCAGCAGGCGCCGGAAACGCTCGGCGAAGGCTTTGTGGACGTCAAAGATTTGGGCATCCGGGAAGATCCCTTCCAGCGCCGACTTGGTGAACCGCTTCTCTGCGATGCCCTCGAGCGCGGCCAGGTCCAGCGGCTTATTGTCTATCAAATAGAACCGGCCGACGCTCGACTCGGTCCCGTTCTTGGGCACGTCGAAGAGTGCCGAGACGGTCACCCGGGTGCCCGCGGCGTTGTCGAAGGTCAGCCCGACGGCGGACCAGGTCGCGCCGGGGCGTTGGAAGGCGCTGGCGGAGCCCTCGCCCACGGCTTTGTCCCCCACCTTGCCGCGCATGTACGTGAAGGTGGTTCGTTTGTCCTCGACGGCGCCGCCGGCGCGCTGGGCCGCGGCCTCGTTGGAGCGGGGCCGCGCGTCGAACACTCGCAGCATCGCGTCGAACAGCGTTGACTTGCCGACCCCGGAGTTGCCGGTCAGCAGGGTGCCGTTGCGGTCCACGTGCATTGTATGGGCGCCATGGAAGGTGCCCCAGTTGACCACCTGGACCAGGGCTAGGCGCATCTGGCCGGGGTTGGTGAGTTCGCCTAACGGCAGCATGGTCGCGATACTCACTTGGCTGCCTCCGCTTCCTCAGTGTGGTCGCCTATCGCGGCATCCTTGTGGTCGCCTATCGCGGCATCACCGGACACATGCTCTGCATGCTCGCTCGTTCCGCCCCTCGGACTCCCTTGCCTCGCAAGCTCGGCCAGGGAACCCTCTCCGAGGGGGCCCAGCTTAGACGCATGCTGCCGCATGTCCCCGGGGCTGCCGCTGCTGATTACTCGGGAATCGTCGTCGTCGTCGGTGATCGGCTCACCTTGAGCGTCGTCTTCAGTGTCCTCGTCGGAGCTCGCGGGGCTGTCGCCGTCGATGTCGATCAGGGGTTCTGTGCCGGTGGGGTCGGCGGAGGCGGCGATTAGGGCTTCGATTTGGGCCGGGATGTCGCCGATGTTTTCGAAGGGGAGGGCCAGCGGGAGGGCGTTGGAGATGGTGTAGACGTCGTCCAGGCCCGTGGTGAGGAGTAGTTGGCGGGCCAGGAGCTTGGTGATGGCGCGGTTGACGACGTCGGAATCGCGCAGGGCGTCCTGCTGGCCGGCGGGCTGGTAGTGGGCCACCAGGTCGGCGATTTCCTCGCGCGTGATCGTCGGATCGGTCTGGGCGGTGACGTGACGGTCCAGGAGGAGGCGCAGGCGCAGCAGCACGATGGTTTCGACCCGGCTCAGGGCACGCTGCTGGCGCAGAATGCTGGAGCGGGTGCTGCCGCCGATCGCCTCGGGGTCCACCGGCCGCAGCACGGCCACCTTGCGTTCATGGTCCAGTTGCAGCGTCAGGAGCACGTCGGAGAGGCGGCTGCGCAGGATCAGCTGGTTGTCCAGCAGTGTGGTCCAGAGCTTTTCGTCCCGGCCGCCGTCGATGTATGGGCCCTTGAGGAGCTTCACGAGCGCCTGCCGGACCTTCATCGGGAGCACTCCGGTGTCGCCCGGGAAGAGTGCCGCGCCGTCGACGAAGGTGTCCCGCGGTGTCACGGTGAAGGGATCGGCGTGCACGTGCTCCGGCTCGTGCTCCCGTTCCGTGCCGGGCGCTTCCTGGACAAGGTCGGTCATCTTCAATCCTTCTTAAGCGTGACGACAGGCAGGTACGCGGTGCGGACCGAGCCGTCGATCTGTTCGAAGTCCAGCGCCGCCCAGGCCCCGCGGTCGAAGTCTGCACCCTGGTGCAGCGCGTGCGAGAGCAGGGCACGGATGGAGTTGATGTGGCGTTCGGTCCCCGGCAGTTGCTCCCAGGCCTCCGCCAGGGTGGACACACCTGCGACGGCGGTGCGGATCGCCTCGGGGCTGGCCTTGCCGGTCCGCGGCGAGCGCACCCGGTCGGAGTCGCTGAACGCGATCGGGTCCGCCAGCCTCGGCGGCGCGGCAAACTCATCCGGATCGAAGAGCTTGACCATGGCCAGGGATTCGAAGCCGGCGTTGAAGAGCACCGGTCCGCGGACCAGGCCCGGGCGCTCGCGCTCGTAGGGCAGCGAGCGGATCGCCTGCTCGGCCTCGCGCAGGACCTTGCGGAGCCTGACGGACTGGCGGTAGTCGTCGCTCTGGACATAGGTGTTGAGGCTTTCGCTGAGCTTTCCGTAAATCCGCTGGATCTGGCTGTGCTGGCTGCGCAGTTCGGCCACCAGGTTTTTCAGCGTCTCACGCTCATCCTGGCTCAGCTCGTCGGCGAACTGCCGGCTGAGCACCTCCCCGATCGCGGAACGGAAGCGCAGTTGCTGCTGCGGATCCTCCAGGAAGGCGGTGAAGGACCGGAAGGTCCTGCCTTCGGGGCTCTGCCGGAGCCGTTTGTCGGCCTCCAGCACCTGCGCCATCGTGGCACCCTTGCTGAGCGACTCCTCGATGATCTGGTTTCGGAGCTCACCCACCAGTTCCTCGATCCGGTCCCGCATCTTCTTATAGTCCGCGGGCAGGCTGGCGGCGAGGTCCAGGATGTTGCCGGCCGCTTCGACGGCTTCCTCGTCGTCGAGCAGCCCGTCGAACTCGCCGGAGCTGATCTCCTCGATCAGTTGCCGGCGTTCGCCGATTTCTTCTTCCAGGGAGACCAGCCGTGCGCTCTGGTCCGGGTTGGTCTCGTTGGCAAGTTTTTCCACGTCGCCCAGCAACGTGCCGAGGCGTGAACCGTTCAGGGTGGAACGTTCACTGGAGAGGCTGTCCAGGAAGGCCAGGACACGGGCCGCGGGCTCGGTGACCTCGTAGACAATCTGGCCGGACTGGTTCCGGCGGGTCAGGAAGTTCTTGCGGGTCCACTCATCGCCGAAGCCTTTGCCGTTGGCGGAGCCGCCCAAGCCCGGATCCTGGCGGCGGAGCTGCTCAAGGAAGGCGTCGACGTCGGCGTGGAACTGTTCCAGCGGCAGCTGCGGCCGGGTGCGGGTAAAGGAGGCCTGCAGCACGGCTATCACCCACGGGGCCGAGCGGGTCAATGCCCATGCCGGACCTTTGGTGAGGAGTTCGAGGTCCCGGAGCCGGGCGCTGATGGCGTCGGCGGAGGACAGGGCGGAACGGGACACGCACTTCTCCTATCGCTGCCGAGGTGGGGGGTGGGCAGCGGACTAAAGAAAACTGCCAACTACAAGGTTAACGCAGGGCCACCGGAATCACCGTTGTACCTGTCGCGCTGCGGGCGCACACTTGAAGGACTACGTGGGAGGAGAGTGAGATGCGGACCAAGACTGCATGGATCATAGGTGCGGCGTCGACGGCGGTGGTCCTCAGTAGCGCCTCAGTGGCCGTCGCGGCGGACGGCCTGCTGGGTCCGGGAGTCCCGGTGCCAGGCGTCAGTATCGCGCCGCAACCGACGGACACGCATGAGGCGGACGACGCCGGCCTGCACCCCTGAGACCCGCGTACGGACGGCGGTGCCCGCCTCGTGCGGATCCGGCAGCAATCGGACCCTTGTGACGCCTGTTGCTGGTGTGGTTTTCGCGACCTCACCGTGACCTACGCCCGGGTAGCATTTCGATCCCGTATCAAGGGCCCCCAATCCGCCCCGCGCCTCTGGCTGGGCGCCCCTTCCGCACCCTACGCTCGGGCTAGTGATCAGCCGAAGCGACGGTGCAGGAGGAAGAATGCAGTTCGATCCAAGCGCGTTGGAAACGGGCACCATGGTGTTCCTCGGAACGCTGGTTTTTGCCCTAGTGATAGGCCTCTTCATCTTGACCGCGGCCTTCGCGTCGTTGGCGCTGCTGGGGGTGGGCCGGTTCGCCTGGTTCGTGGCGGCCAGCGTCCTGCTCGGGCTGGTCCACGGCATTAACGGCGCCTGGGACCGGCTGCTGCACCATGCCGCCGGGGTGGAGCTCCCCGGCGATTTTCCCGGCGATTTAATCGGGCAGCCGTCCCCTAGCACCGGCACCTACCCGCGGGTAGTATTGCGGGACAGCTGAAGGGTCCTCCACCCGCGGCGGACCCAGGGCTCGAGCCGGCCAACCCGGTTAGAGGAGATGCCCAGTGAGCTCCGCCGTCGATAACCCAGCCACCCAGGATCCAGCCGCCGAGAACCCCGCCGCCGAAGTTCCGGTAGGCTCGCAAAAGATCGGTTCGGAGGCCACCGCCGCCGATGCCCGGGCCGTCGCAGAAGCCGCCCGGGAGACCAGCTGGGACCGGCCCAGCTTCGCCAAGGGCCTCTACCTTGGCAGCTTTGACCTTGGCCTCGTCCATCCGTGGCCGCAGGCGCCTGCGGACGACGTCGAACGCGGCGAAGCGTTCATGGAGCGGCTCACCGCGTTCTGCCGCACCATGTCCGGACGCACCATCGAGCGCGACGCCTTGATCCCCGACGAGTACCTGTCCGGGCTGGCAGCCCTCGGCGTCTTTGGCATGAAGATCCCCCGCGAATACGGCGGCCTGGGCCTGTCTCTGGTGTACTACGGCCGGGCCTTGGCACTGCTGGGCTCGGTGCACCCAAGCCTCGGCGCGCTCCTGTCCGCGCACCAGTCGATCGGCGTTCYGGAGCCGGTCAAGGTCTTTGGCACGCCGGAGCAACAGCGGGAGTACCTGCCGCGGTGCGCTTCCGGCGCCGTCACGGCGTTCCTGCTTACCGAGCCCGACGTCGGCAGCGACCCGGCCCGGATGGGCAGCACCGCCGTTCTATCGGAGGACGGCGGAAGCTACGTGCTGGACGGTGTGAAGCTGTGGACCACCAACGGCGTCATCGCGGAACTTGTGGTGGTGATGGCACTGGTCCCCGCGCACACCGACGCGGACGGCACCGAACACCGCGGCGGCATCAGCGCCTTCATCGTGGAAATGGACTCCCCCGGCATCACCGTGGAGAACCGCAACGCCTTCATGGGGCTGCGCGGCATCGAGAACGGCGTCACCCGCTTCCACCAGGTCCGGGTGCCGGCCGGGAACCGGCTGGGCCGCGAAGGCCAGGGCCTGAAGATCGCGCTCACCACACTCAATACCGGGCGCCTGTCGATTCCCGCGCTCTGCGTGGCTTCCGGCCGCTGGAGCCTGAAGATCGCCCGCGAATGGTCCAACGCCCGCACCCAATGGGGCCGGCCGGTGGGCCAGCATGAGGCGGTGGGCAAGAAAATCGCCTTCATCGCCGCCAGCGCGTTTGCCCTGGACGCAGTCTTCGAGCTCTCCGCCGAGCTGGCCGACGCCGGCCAGAAGGACGTCCGGATCGAAGCAGCCCTCGCCAAGCTCTGGTCCACCGAGATCAGCTGCCGGATCGCCGACGAGCTGGTGCAGATCCGCGGCGGCCGGGGCTTCGAAACGGCCGACTCGCTCGAGGCCCGCGGCGAACGTGCGGTCCAGGCCGAACAGCAGCTGCGGGATATGCGGATCAACCGCATCTTCGAGGGCTCTTCGGAAATCATGCGGCTCCTGATCGCACGTGAAGCCGTGGACGCCCATCTGGCCGCCGCGGGTGCCCTCGCCTCGGCGGACGCCAGCCTCTCCGACAAGGCAAAGGCCGCYGTCGGCGCTTCCGGCTTCTACGCCCGGTGGCTGCCGAAACTGGTGGCGGGCACCGGCATGGATCCGCGCTCCTACGGGGATTTCGGCCGGCTCGGCAGGCACCTGCGGTTTGTGGAACGGGCCTCGCGACGGCTGGCCCGGCAGACTTTCTACGGGATGGGCCGCTGGCAGGCCAAGCTCGAACACAAGCAGGCCTTCCTGGGCCGGATAGTGGACATCGGCGCCGAACTCTATGCGATGGCGGCGTGTTGCTCGCGGGCGGAGATGCTGCTGCGGACCTCTCCCGAACGCGGCGCCTCGGCCTACGAGCTCGCGAACGCTTTTTGCGAGCAGGCGCGGGTCCGGGTCGAGGAGTATTTCGACCAGCTCTGGCGCAATACCGACGACGGCGACCGATCGCTGACCCGCCGGGTCCTCGCCGGGGACTACGAGTGGCTCGAGGCCGGCGTACTTGACCAGTCCGAAGGCACAGGACCCTGGATCGCGGATGCCAGCCCCCGCGCCTCGGCGAAGGAGAACTTGCACCGAAAGTACCGCTGACGTGGGTATATGCCCGCCACGCGACAGGAGAACTGAATAGTAAGCATCCTTGCTATCTACGCCGCCGACGTGATTAGGTGGAGGCAAGACCTGATGACGGTCGAAGCATTGCAGTGCCCGGCTCAAGCAATGGGCCCGGGTCAATCAATGAAAGCGAGCAGCCATCATGAGCAGCACAGCAGGCCCCGAAGACCGCATGCCCCGACGCGCACGCGAGGACGRCGGACCCCTTGGACGGGACGCCCGGATCCACGACGCCCGCCAGGACGGCGCGACGGCCGCACATCCGGTGACGGCCGATGATCAAGCGGAACGCCGCGCCGCGGCGCGCTCCGAGGACCGGGCTGAAGTCCGCGCCGAAGACCGGGCCGAACACCATGCGGAGCACCGTGCTGACGCCCCTGCAGACGCCCGCGCGGAGCGCTCAGACGACACCCGCGCTTTGCCCGCTGCGCCACTCGCCGGTGCAGCCGCCGCGGGCACCGCAGGCCGTGACGGCAGGGTGATCCACGGGACCCGCGATGACCGCCACGTCCACGACGACGTTATCGAAGAGGTGCCCACCCGCCAGACCGTGGTGGCCCGCGAGAAGGAGCAGTACGGGGGCATCAAGATCGGCTCCGCCTTCTTCGGCTGGCTCGCCGCCACCGGCATGGCCGTGCTGTTGACTGCCTTGGTCGCCGCCGCCGGCACCGCCGTCGGCCTCGCCACCAACACCAACGTCAACGACGCCGTCAACCAGGCCTCGAAGAGCCAAAGCGTCGGGATCGCGGGCATCATAGCTCTGCTCGTAATCCTCTTCGTGTCCTACTACTGCGGCGGCTACGTGGCAGGCCGGATGGCCCGTTTCAACGGCGCCCGCCAGGGCCTGATGGTGTGGATCTGGGCGTTGATCGCGGCAATCGTCGTCGCCGTCCTGGCCCTGACCGCCGGCCAGCAGTACAACGTCCTGGCGAACCTGAACAGCTTCCCGCGGATCCCGGTCAACGAAGGCGACCTCACCACCGCGGGCATCATCGCGGCGGTTGTCGTGGCGGTCGTGGCCCTCATCGGCGCCATGCTGGGCGGCCTCGCGGGCATGCACTTCCACCGCAAGGTGGACCGCGCGGGCTTCACTCCGGTGGAGACCGTCGAGGAACGTTAGGCGGGCGTGAGGCCGTCGACGTAGTACCAGCGGCGGTCCTCACGTCGGAAACGGCTGGTTTCATGCTGGACCCGGCGTTCGCCGTCGTGCCGAAAATAGGCCTTGAACTCGACGGTACCCTCAATGTCCAGCGGTCCGCCGCGCACCGTCGAGACGATGTCCAGGCGCCGCCACTGCACGTCCGGATCCAACTCCAGCGTGGCGGGCCGGGTGCCCGGATACCAGGTGCGCAGCAGGTAGCCAGCGTCCAGCACCACGAACGCGCTGTAGCGGGCACGCATGAGCTGCTCCGCGGTGGGCGCCGCCGCCTCGCCGCGATGGAAGCGGCCGCAGCAGTCGACGTACTGCTCGCCGGAAAGGCATGGGCAATTGCCCGCGTAAGGGGTCCCCTCGGGCCCGGAACTGGCTGCCTGCCGGTGCGTCACTGTTTGTCCTTCCAGGGGGCGTTCCGCGGAGTCCTTCCGGGGAGTCTTTCCGGGGGTCACTCCGGCCCGGCGCGTCCG
>NZ_JBFRFD010000058.1:0-10316 GCF_052114645.1 Arthrobacter sp. 2YAF22_2 | reverse complement strand
CTATGGGGAGGTGGGCCCACGCCGGCGAGGGCCCCACGGCGAAGCGAAGCGAGACGAGGGAGCCGGTGGGTGGGCCCACGCCGGCGAGGGCCCCACGGCGAAGCGAAGCGAGACGAGGGAGCCGGTGGGGACTAGAGTGAATTTGTGAGTACCTCAGCTGGCTGGGACCATCCCCGCACGTCTCTGTACACCGACCATTACGAGCTGACCATGCTCCAGGCCGCACTGCATTCGGGCGCCGCGCACCGCAAATCGGTGTTTGAAGCCTTTGCCCGGCGGCTCCCCGACGGCCGGCGCTACGGGATCGTGGCGGGCACCGGCCGGCTGCTGGAGGGGATCGCGGATTTCCGCTTCGGCGACGCCGAGCTCGATTTTCTGCGCCGTTCGAAGGTGGTCAACGAGGAGACCCTCGAGTACCTGGCCGGGTTCTCCTTCTCCGGCGACATCTGGGGCTACGCGGAGGGCGACGCCTACTTCCCCAACTCCCCCATCATGATCGTCGAATCCACCTTTGCCGAGGCCTGCATCCTCGAGACGTACGTCCTCTCGACCCTCAACCATGACAGTGCCATCGCGTCCGCGGCCTCCCGCATGATTACGGCGGCGGGCAGCCGGCCCTGCATCGAGATGGGGTCGCGGCGCACGCACGAGGAATCCGCCGTCGCGGCCGCCCGGGCCGCCGTGATTGCGGGCTTTGACAGCACCTCCAACCTCGAGGCCGGCCGGCGCTACGGGATCAAGACGGTGGGCACGGCCGCCCACTCCTTCACCTTGCTGCATGACACCGAGCGGGAGGCCTTCGAGGCGCAGATCGCCTCGATGGGCGCTGGCACCGCGCTGCTGGTGGACACCTACGACGTCGAGGCTGCCGTGCGTACCGCCGTCGAACTGGCCGGCGACAAGCTCGGCGCGGTCCGGCTGGACTCGGGCGACCTCGTCGCGCAGGCACAGTGGGTCCGCCAGTTGCTGGATCAGCTGGGCAACGAAAACACCCGGATCATGGTCACCTCGGACCTGGATGAATTCGCTATCGCCGCGCTGCAGTCCGCCCCGGTGGACTCGTACGGCGTGGGCACCTCGCTGGTGACCGGCTCCGGAGCGCCGACGGCGAGCATGGTTTACAAGCTGGTCAGCCACACCGACGACGCCGGCAGCTTCGTTCCGGTGGCCAAGGCGGCGAAGAACAAGGCCAGCAAGGGCGGCCGCAAGTACGCGCTGCGCAAACTCAACGACCGAGGCACCGCCACCCAGGAGCTCGTCGGCATCGGGCGCCCCCCGGAGGATGACGGCAACGACCGGCAGCTGCTGCAGCAGTTCATCAAGAACGGCGAGCTGCTGCCGGGCTGGACCGGACCCGAGGGCGTGGAGCGCGCCCGGCAGCGCCACGCCGACAGCATGAAGGAGCTCCCGGCAGTGGTCAACCGGCTCCAGCGCGGGGAAGCAGCCATCCCCACCATCTACGAGGAGGACTGAATGTCACGCGCCTTGATCATCGTCGACGTGCAGAACGATTTCTGTGAGGGCGGTGCTCTCCCGGTTCAGGGCGGGGCCGCGCTCGCCGCCGAAATCAGCGAATACGTCGATGCCCGGCACGGGCAGTTCGACCACATCGTGGCCACCCAGGACTGGCACATCGATCCCGGCGCGCACTTTTCCGAGGAGCCGGACTACACCGACAGCTGGCCGCCGCATTGCGTCGCAGGCACCCGCGGCGCCGAGCTGCACCCGGACCTGGACACCGARTACRTCCAGGCCTACTTCCGCAARGGGCAGTTYACGGCCGCCTACTCGGGCTTCGAAGGGCTGCTCGCCCCCGACGACGCCGTCCCCACCGGCGACCGCACGCCCGGCTCGCTGCCCGTGGGCGGCGCGGCAGGCCCCGGCGCCTTCGCCGTGGACGACGACGCCATCGGCCTGGACGACTGGCTGCAGAGCCACGACGTCGAAGAGGTTGTGGTCGTGGGGATCGCCACCGACCACTGCGTGAAGGCGACCGCGTTGGACGCCGTCCAGGCCGGCTACTCCGTCACTGTGCCGCGCGGGCTCACGGTAGGGATCGCCGAAGACCTCGACGATGCCTTTGCGGAGATGGAGCTTGGCGGCGTCGATCTCGCCTGAACTCGTGGCACCCAGCGCCGCACAGTAGACTCGGAATCCTTGCCAGTAACGTCGGACCCGTAAATTCCCGGAGTACACCATGAAGAAGACCCTGACCGTCCTGATCGCTGCCGGGACTCTGCTCGGCGCAGCCGCCTGCTCGGCCCCGAAGATGACCACCGAGGAAACGTGCGCCCGCATCAAGACCATCACCTCGTCGCCGACGTCCAGTTCGGACAAGTTCGGCATGACCCGGCTGGCGAACCAGATCCGGCCCATCGAGGCCACGGCCTCCGCGGAGCTGCAGGGTCCGCTGCAGTCCATCGTGGACTACCTGGACGAGTCCGCGAAGAAGGACCCGGACCAGGCCAAGGTGGATGACCTGAAGGCCAAGTACACCTCGGCCGGGCAGGCCTTCTCCCAGGCGTGCCCGGCCCCCGCCCAGTAACGGGACAGGCCGCCAACTGAAAAGGGACCGGGTTTTGACCCGGTCCCTTTTGCGTGCCGCCCTGCTACTTCCGGCCGATGAACCAGTCCTGGAGCTTCCGGAGCCGCGCCTGCAGCTGCTCCTCGTTGGCCTGCGCCACTGCCGGGCCGCCGCACACGGTCCGCAGCTTCGTGTGGATGACGCCGTGCGGGGTGCTGGTCCGCGCGGACCAGGCCGCGACGTTTTTGGCCAGCTCGGTGCGCAGGTCCATCAGCATCCGGTGGTCCGGCACGGCGGGCGCGTCGGGCACTGCGGGCGCCCCCTGCGGCGAGCGCTTGTTCTTGCGGCTGAGCTGCTCATGCTGGCGCTGGCGGAGCAGGGTGCCCACCTGTTCGGCGTCGAGCAGGCCTGGAATGCCGAGGAAGTCCAGCTCGTCTTCGGACCCCACCTCGCCGCCGGTCCCGAACTCGCCGCCGTCGAACAGCACCCGGTCGAAGGAGGCCTGCGAGTCGAGCGCCTCGAACTTGCCCTTCATCAGGGTGTCGGAGGCCTTCTCCTCGCGGTTGGCCTCGTCCAGAAGCGAGTCCTCCGGGTTGAACAGCCCGTCGGCGTCTTCCTTCTCCGGTCGGTCCAGGGCGTGGTCCCGCTCGGCTTCCATCGAGTTTGCCAGTGCCATCAGCTGGGGGACGGAGGGCAGGAACACCGACGCCGTCTCCCCGCGCTTGCGGGCACGCACGAAGCGCCCCACCGCCTGGGCGAAGAACAGCGGCGTGGAGGTGGAGGTCGCGTAAACACCCACCGACAGCCGCGGGACGTCCACGCCTTCGGACACCATCCGGACGGCGACCATCCAGCGCTTCTCGCCGGCGGAAAACTCCTCGATCTTGTCCGAGGCCTTCGCGTCGTCGGAGAGAATCACCGTGGGTGACTCGCCGGTGATCTTCTTCAGCTGGCCGGCGTAGGCGCGCGCATCCTCATGATCGGTGGCAATGACCAGGCCGCCGGCGTCGGGCACGCTGCGCCGGACCTCGCTGAGCCGTTTGTCCGCCCCGGCCAGCACTGCCGGTATCCACTCGCCGGTCGGATTCAGGGCCGTGCGCCAGGCCTGGGCGGTGATGTCCTTGGTGACGGCCGCTTCACCGAGCGACGCCGCCATTTCTTCGCCTCCGCTGGTGCGCCAGCGCATCTGGCCGGAGTAGGCCATGAACATTACCGGGCGGACCACGTGGTCACGGAGGGCCTTGCCGTAGCCGTAGGTGTAGTCGGCCTTGGAGCGGCGGATGCCCTCGCGGTCCTMGGCGTACTCGACGAACGGGATCGGCGAAGTGTCCGAACGGAACGGGGTGCCGGTCAGGGACAAGCGCCGGGCTGCCGGCTCGAAGGCCTCGCGCAGACCGTCACCCCAGGACAATGCCTCGCCGCCGTGGTGGATCTCGTCGAGGATCACCAGGGTGCGTGCCGCCTCAGTCTTGGCCCGGTGCAGCATCGGTTTGCTGGCCACCTGCGCATAGGTGACCGCGACGCCGACGAAGCCGCGGCCGTGCTGGCCGTCGGCGTTCTTGAAGTTGGGGTCGATGGCGATGCCGACCTTGGCGGCGGCGTCCGCCCACTGGCGCTTGAGGTGGTCCGTCGGGGCCACGATGGTTACCCGTTTCACCACCCCGGCGTCGATCAGCATGGACGCCACCCGCAGGGCGAAGGTGGTTTTGCCGGCGCCTGGCGTGGCGACCGCCAGGAAATCCTTGGGATGGGTGCTGAAGTAGCTGTCCAGTGCTTCCTGCTGCCAGGCACGGAGCTTGGGCGCCGTGCCCCAGGCGGCCCGCTCGGGATACGCGGGCGGCAGGACAGGTCCGCCAAAGAGTGTTTCAGTCACTTACGGGGCCTCCCATCCGCATACGTCAGCCGGTTCCGGAGAAACCCAAGTAAGCACAAAAACAACCAATCTCTTTCGGATGAACCGGACAACAGCGAAGGCCGGCAACGGATCAAGCCGCGCCGGCACCGGGAGTCAAGTCCCTATTTTCCGGAGTCCCCGCCGTCGCCACCCGGGCGCAGGCCCTCGTAGACCTCTTTGCATTCGGGGCAGACCGGAAACTTCTTCGGATCCCGGCCGGGCGTCCACACCTTGCCGCAGAGGGCAATCACGGGCTCCCCGGACAGGGCGGATTCCATGATCTTTTCCTTGCGCACATAGTGCGAAAAGCGCTCCCGGTCGCCCGGTTCCACCTCCTGGCGCAGTTCCTCGCGCTCAATGGTGGCCGTCGACGTCCCGGCCCCGGAGAGCTCACGCATCGGGTCGGTTTCGAGTGGATCCGTCATGCTGGTCATGACACCCATCTTAGCCGCTGCCACGGACTCGACGACGACGGCGGGACGGCTGCGGCGCGGTTACAGGCCCTGCCAGCGCGGCTTTCCGTCATAGCTGTGCCGGTAATAATCGGCGAGTCGCAGCGAGGAAGCCGCCGCCTCATCCAGCAGGAGTGTGACGTGCGGGTGCAGCTGCAGGACCGATGCAGGACAGATGGCGGCCACCGGCCCCTCGGCGAGGTCACGGACGGCCTGCGCCTTCTGTGCCCCGGCGGCGAGCAGGATCACATGCCGGGATTCCAGGACGGTGCCCAGGCCCTGGGTGAGCACGTGGTGGGGCACCTCTGCCTGGCTGCTGAAAAAACGGGCGTTGTCCCGCCGCGTCTGTTCCAGCAGCGTCTTGATCCTGGTGCGGGAGGCCAGCGAGGATCCCGGCTCGTTGAAGCCGATGTGCCCGTCAGTGCCCAGTCCGAGCAGCTGCAGGTCCACGCCCCCGGCCCCGCTGATGGCGTCCTCGAACGCCCGGCAGGCGGCCGGAACATCGGCGGCCTCCCCGTCGGGTCCGAGGACGTTGGCCTCGCTGATGTTCACCCGGCTCGTGAAGTCGCGGCGGATGACTTCGCGGTAGGACTCCGGATGGCCGGCGGGGAGGCCTACATACTCGTCGAGGGTGAAGGCCCGGGTCCGGCTGAAATCCAGGCCCCCGCGCTCGTGCCGGCGCACCAGCTCCTCGTACACGGGCAACGGCGAGGCGCCGGTGGCCAGGCCCAGGACGGCGTCGGGTTTGCTCCGCACCAGGGCCTCGACCGCGTCGGCGGCGAGGGCGGCGCGTGAGCTGCCTCCCGAAAGGATGACGATTTCCATGGTCCCTGCCTTTCGTTGTGACGTTCAGCGGTTGACGGCCAGCTGCGCGAGCAGTTCCGGCCCGCGCGCGTCCAGCCACTTGCCGCCCAGCCGCACGCCGGCGGCGAAGAGGATGCCGCCAAGCACCGGGCCGAGCGCCAGGCAGATCCAGCCCGGTACCGGGCTGCCGCCCGCGAGTTGCATCGCCACCAGGACCAGCTCCGGGCTCACGAGGACCAGCAGGAGGGCCATCCCGCCGAATTGCACCGCCAAGGTCTGCGCCACGTTACCCGGCGGTTTCTTGAACGGGCTGTCGCCGGGCAGCGGCACGGGCATGGTGTAGCGGGCCGAGACCACCGAGGACAGGCCCAGGCCGGTGAAGAGCACGCCCAGGGACAGGCCCAGGACGCAGGGCAGCAGCGGCCAGCCGCCGGTGATGAACATCGGGACGACGCTGAACAGCACCACGACGGGCAGCGCGAAGACCAGGCAGGCCACCGCCCGGCCGAGCCGGTCCTGGCTGCCGCGCACCCCGGCGGACACGTGCAGGGCAAAGGCTGTGCTGTCGTAGGAGACATCCGAGGAGATGGACCAGGCGAGCAGGAAGGCCGACAGCGGTCCGACGAATTGCAGGAGCCCGTAGAAGCCGGACTGGCTGGCCTGGAACCACAACAGCACCGGGAGCAGCGGTACCACCACGAGCGAGCCGGCATAGCGCGGATCGCGCAGCCAGTAACTCAGCGAGCGGGCCACAATCGCCCCGGTGGGGGTGCCCGGGACCACCCCGAACAGCCCCAGGCCGGAGGCCTTTTTCTTGGCGCTCCCCGCGAAGGGCGGTGTGACGAGCGCGCGCTGCAGCAGCACCTTCCAGCACCACACCAAGGCGGCCAGGCTGGCAACCGCGATGAGCAGCTTGAGCACGGCGGTACCGTAGTGGCCGCCGGCGAGCTCGCCGCCGAGGGCCCAGGCGGCCCCGATCGGCGTCCACTCCAGGAACCGTGCCAGTTCGACGATGAACCCGGCCGAGCCGCGGATGCCGCGGGCGACGGCGGCCACGATCGGCCCCGTCAGCACCAACGGAATCAGGAAGGCGACCGCGCTGACGTCCTTGAAACGCCGGGAACTGGCCAGGCTGACGGTGCCGGCGGTCACCACCCTTGAGAGCACCACGCAGGTGAGCACCCCGAGGACGGCGCCCACCAGGGCCCCGAACGCGTCCAGGATGCTTCGCGACCAGGTGCCCACGGTGGCCAGCGCCACGAGCGACGTCGCCGCCCCTGGCGTGCCGATCAGCCCGGCCAGGGCCAGGCCCGCCAGCATCTGCGGCATCGGGACGGCGAAGGTCGTGAACCGGGCCGGGTCCAGGGTCAGGTCGGCGGCCGAGGCCACAATCGGGATGATCGCCCAGCCCAGCACCGCGCCGGCGCCGCCCAGCACCACCACCGTCTGCGCCGTCGTGACGTCAGCCTGGCGCAGCAGCAACAGCCCGACGACACCGACCCCGACGATGCCGAAGGCGTAGAGCGCCCCGATGCAGATGCCCACCAGTTGCCAGGGGCTGCGTCGGAGGCTGTTGCGCAGCAGGGTGAGCTTGAGCCTTAGAAGGTGCGCAACCATTCGAGCCCTTCCGCGTGGCTGCGGCCGCCCACCAGCTGGACAAAGCGGTCCTCGAGCGACTCGCCTGCGCGCACCTGGTCGACGGTCCCGGCGGCCAGCACCCGGCCCTCGGCGACGACGGCGACGTGGTCGCACATCCGCTGGACGAGGTCCATGACGTGGCTGGAGACGATGACCGTTCCGCCGGAGCCGACATAGCGTTCGAGGATGTCTCGGATATTGGCGGCCGAGACCGGGTCGACCGATTCGAACGGCTCGTCCAGCACCAGCAGCCGGGGAGCGTGAATCAGCGCCGAGGCGAGCGCGATCTTTTTGGTCATGCCGGCGGAATAGTCCACCACGAGTGTGCCGGCGTCCTGGCTGAGGTCCAGGGCAGCGAGCAGCTCGGCCACCCGCGCCACCACCACTGCCCGGTCCATGCCGCGCAGCAGGCCCGCGTAGCTCACCAGTTGCTCTCCGGTGAGCCGGTCAAAGAGCCGTACCCCGTCTGGCAGCACGCCCATCAGCTTCTTGGCCTCCAGCGGGTGCTGCCAGACATCCACGCCATGGACCAGTGCGGTGCCGAAATCCGGCCGCAGCAGCCCGGTCGCCATCGACAGGGTGGTGGTTTTGCCGGCGCCGTTGGGGCCGACGATCCCGTAGAAGGAGCCGGCCGGCACGTCGAGGCTGATGCCGTCCACGGCGATCTTCGTGCCGAAGCGTTTGGCCAGGCCGCGCAGGGCCAGCGCCGGGACCGGGTCAACCGGGCTGGCCGGGCTGGCCGGGCTGGCTGGCGCCGCCGGCACTGGCGGTTGCGGGTGCTCGAAAGTCATATCGCTAGACTAACCGCCGCCGGCGCCGGGCAGGGTCGTCCGAAAGGGGTAATTTAGGCCCTCATCCCAGCGGACGATCCCGGACGGCTAGCGGGGCCCGGCAGGACCGGCAGCGCGGGCGGGCGGGACTAGAACGTGTGCCGGGGGATGGCCCGCTCGTACTGCGGCGGCCACGCGAGTTCCTGGCCCAGCTCAAAGGCCGCCCGCAGCCACCAGTGCGGGTCGCGCAGTGCGGCCCGGGCGATGAAGACGCCGTCCGCCTGGCCGGTGGCCACGGCATGCTCGGCCTGGCCCGCGGAGGTCAGCAGCCCCACGGTGCCGGTCCGGATCCCGGCTTCGCGCCGGATCCGGGCGCTGAATCCGGTCTGGTAGCCGGGGCCGACCGGGATCTTCTGGTGCGCCACGGCCCCGCCGCTGGAGACGTCCACGAGGTCCACCCCGTGTTCGCCTGCCGTGCGGGCCAGCCGTACCGACGCTTCCGCGTCGATGCCGCCGTCGGCCCAGTCCGAGGCCGAGATCCGCAGCAGCAGCGGCATCGAATCGGGGATGACGTCCCGCACCGCGTCGAGAACAGCCAGCGTCAGCCGGTTGCGGCCTTCCTCATTCCCGCCCCAGCGGTCCGTCCGGTCGTTGACCAGCGGGCTCTGGAACTGGTGCAGCAGGTAGCCGTGGGCGCCGTGGATCTCGATCGTGTCGAAGCCGGCGCCGACGGCGCGGACGGCGGCCGCGGCGAAGTCGGCGATCACGCCGTCGATTTCGTCTTCGGTCATGGCCGACGGCGGCGCGTAGCCGTCGAAGGCGCCGGTGCCCGGGCCCACGGTGTTCCAGCCGCCGTCGGAGGCGGGCACCGTGCCGCTGTTGCCGGAGAACGGCCAGTAGGAGGACGCCTTGCGCCCGGCATGCGCCAACTGCGTGCCAATCTTGGCGTTGGCGGCACCGTGGCGGTGCACGAAGGAGACGATCCGCTCCCAGGCTTCGGCCTGGACATCGTTATAGAGGCCGGCATCCCGGGGGCTGATCCGGCCGGCGGCGTTCACGGCGGCCGCCTCGGTCAGCATCAGGGCTGCTCCCCCGGTCGCGAAGGACCCAAGGTGCATCAGGTGCCAGTCGTTGGGCACCGCCTCGCCGGTCTCCGGCCCGCAGCTGTACTGGCACATCGGCGAAACCCAGCCGCGGTGCTCCAACCTGAGCGAGCGCAGCTCCAGCGGCGCGAACAGGGCCGAGCCCATTAGAACAGCACCCGCGCGAGGTTCTGCCGGGCCTTGGCAACACGCTCGTCGGAGGTTCCCACCACGTCGAAGAGTTCCAGCAGGCGCACCCGGGCAGTTTCCCGCTCCGGTCCGAAGTTCCGCCCGATGAACGTCACGATCCGGCCCAGGCCGTCCTCGACGTGACCGCCGGCAACGTCCAGGTCGGCGACGGCGAGCTGGGCTTCGAGGTTGTCCGGTTCCTCGGCGGCACGGCCGCGGACGGCCTCGGTTTCGGCGGCGGACAGGGCCTGGAGCCGGCCCATCAGCTCCACCTGCGCGAGCCCGGCCTTGGCCTCGGCGTCGGCCGGCATCTCGATCAGGGCCTGCCGGTAGGCCGCCGCGGCACCGGCGTAGTCGCCGGCCTCGATGGCGTCGAACGCCTTCTGGTGYAGCGGCGGCAGCGGCGGAGCCTCGGGCTCCGCCGAGCCTGGCCCGCCGGCCCCGAGCCGGCCGGTCACGCCGTTGGCCGCGGCAACCTTGAGGAGTTCGTCGAAGAGGCTCCGCACCTGCTGCTCCTCGGCACCGCCCTGGAACAGCGGCACGGGCTGGCCCTTGACCAGAGCGACGGCGGTCGGAACGGCCTGGACCTGGAAGGCCTGCGCGAGCTGGGGGAAAGCCTCGATGTCGGCGGCGCCAAGGACCAGCCGGCCCTCGTAGCTGTCGACAATCTGCTCCAGCACGTCCACAAGCTGAGCCGAGCCCGGCGAGTAAGCGGCCCACAGAGCGACCACCACGGGGACCTGCGCGGAAAGATCCACGAGCTCCTGAAAGTTGGCCTCGGTGACGTCCACGCGCAGCGGCGCGGCGGCGTTGTGGTCGGGGCCGCCGCCGGCTGCCCCCGGTGCGGCCGGCCCCCCGCCGCCCGCACCGGCGGGCGGCGCGGGGCGCTGCTTCAGGGCGGAGAGATCGACGGCGCCGCGCAGATTGAGCGCGGAAAGATCCACGAGCTCCTGAAAGTTGGCC
>NZ_JBFRFD010000057.1:0-10321 GCF_052114645.1 Arthrobacter sp. 2YAF22_2 | reverse complement strand
CCGACGGCAGCGAGGATGTCCTTCACCCGCTGCAGCTGCTCCGCCGAACAGTGCTTCCCGGCGGAGACAGACACGACGCCGCGGCCCAGTTTCGCCGGAGTGTTCGGCATCGAGCGGATCACCGGCTGCCCGGCCGGAAGTGCAGCCTCCAGTTGTTCCAGCGACACGGCGGCGGCGACGCTGACCACAATGGTCTCCGGCGAGAGTGAGCCACTGATCTCGCGGGCCAGCGCGGCGATGCCCACGGGCTTGACGCCCAGGATCACGACGGCGGCGCCGGTAGCGGCCTGCGCGTTGTTCTCCGGTTCTTCTTCGCCCGCGATGGCCGTAATCCCGTGATGCCGTTCGGCCAGTTCGGCGGCCCGTACTGCCCGTCGGACGGTGGCGACGATGTCCGCCGGGTCCGCCCCGCCGGCGATCAGGCCACCCATGATTGCCTCGTTCATTGACCCACAGCCCAGGAATGCGATTCGGTTGCTCATGCCCCCATCATTGCAGTCCGCCCCGATTCACAGCCAGCTCACATCTTCAGCGCAGGTTGTTCTCAAACTCGGTGATTAGCGTAGTTATTACCTCATTGAGGGGTGCGAGTGATGATATGGCAGTCATGCGGATGTCTGCCGGCACCGGTGGTTTGCAGCGGGTTTCCCCCATTTTTCCCGCAGCCGACCGCCGGTGCCATTCTCTTTTTAACGTGGCTCTAAGCCGGCGCTGCTTGATCCGGTTCAGTCCCCGGTAACCCGCTTCGCCTCGGCTTCCCRCACGCGCGCTTCCAGGAATCTCCGGTCGGCCGCGTTTTCGGCCAGCCGCAGTGCTGCGCTGTACGCTGCGGCCGCTTCGGCAGGGCGGTCCAGCCGGCGCAGGAAATCGGCCCGGACGGCGTGGAACAGGTGGTAGTTTTCCAGCCTCAGCCCGTCGACGAGGCCCAGGGCACCTTCCGGGCCCTCCACCTCCGCGAGTGCCACGGCGCGGTTGAGGGCCACGACCGGCCCGGGAGCGACCGCGACGAGCTGATCGTAGAGCCGGAGAATCTGGCGCCAGTCCGTCTTTGCGGCCTCAGGCGCGTCGGAGTGGACCGCATTGATCGCGGCCTGAAGCTGGTACGGCCCGGGCTGATTTCGCCGCAGGCACTGGTGCACCAGTTCCTGGCCTTCCCTGACTAGGGCACGATCCCAGAGCCCGCGGTCCTGATCGGCCAAGAGGACGGGCCCACCGCCGGCCTGCCGGGCGCCCCGCCGTGATTCGGTGAGCAGCATCAGTGCCAGCAGGCCTTTGACTTCGGGTTCGTCCGGCATCAGGGCCGTCAGCAGGCGGCCCAGCCTGATGGCTTCCCGGCAGAGGTCCTGCCGGGGCTCGGGGCCTCCGGAGCCGGAACTGTAACCCTCGTTGAAGATCAGGTAGACCACCGCGAGCACCGGCGGCAGGCGGGCCGGGAGCTCCGCTCCGCGCGGCACCCGATACGGAATCCTGGCGACCCGGATCTTTGTTTTGGCCCGAACGAGGCGCTGGGCCATGGTGGCTTCGGGCACCAGGAACGCGCGGGCGATTTCCGCCGTCGTCAGTCCGCCCAGCAGCCGCAGGGTCAGCGCCACCTGGACGTTGACGGCCAAAGCCGGGTGGCAGCAGGTGAAGATCAGCCGCAGCCGGTCATCGTCCACCATGCGCTCCCTGGAGAGTTCTGCAACCACATGCTCCTCGGGCGTCGGTACTGCCGGAGCGAGAGCTTCCGCCAGCATTACTGCCTCGAGCTGTCTGTCGCCGCGGCCGGACTCGCGGCGCAGCCGGTCAATGGCCCGGTTTCTTGCCGTGGTGATGATCCAGCCCGCGGGGCTCGGCGGCAGACCGGTTGAGGGCCAGCGCCCCACCGCCAGGGTGAACGCGTCCTGAACGGCATCCTCGGCGGCGTCGATGTCGCCCAGCACCCGGGTCAGGACGGCGACCGCACGACCGTATTCGCGCCGGAAGACGGCCGCGACGTCCGCCTCCGCCGCGGGTGCCCGGGCGGGCTCGGGCGGCGGGGCGGCGGACAACGATTCGCTGGCCATTCGCGGTGGCACCTAGTGCTGGACGGGCCGCACTTCGATGGGCAGGGTGGTGGCGCGGGCCAGTCTCCCTGCCCAGCCGAGTGCGGCGTCGAGGTCCGGCGCCTCTATGACGGTGAAGCCGCCGAGGTGCTCCTTGGCTTCGGCGAAGGGGCCGTCCGTGATGAGCACCTCGGTGCCTTGCTGCCGGACCACGGTGGCGGTGTCGGTGGGGTGGAGCCCGGCGGCGAAGACCCAGACACCGGCGGCCTTCATGTCACGGTTCAGAGCCTCAAGGTCCTGCATGATGGGCGCCAGGACTTCCGGGGCCGGGGCCGGTCCGACGGGCTGGTAAACGCTGAGCAAGTACTGTGCCATGGTGCTGTCCTCCTCGACAATGGGCCGGCTCCGTGCCGGCCTTTCACCTACTAGACGAACGGCGTGCGTCCGGATCGACAGGTACGCGGCCGGCTGGCCAGGCGCCGGCGGAATACATTCATCGGACCGGCGCCATGGCGTCGGGCGTCTGCGGCTCGGCGGGGACACGGGTCTGGGTGACGTGGGGCGCGGGCTGCAGCGGCCCCTCGGAGACCAACTGGTCCAGCCTGCGCAGGATGAGTCCCTCCCGCAGCGCCCACGGGCAGATCTCCAGGCTGGGGAATTGGAACAGCTCGAGGGCGGCCTCGGCCACCAGGGCTCCGGCCAGCAGTTGCGGCGCCCGGGCGTCCGAGACGCCCGGGAGGTGGAGCCGGTCATCGATCTGCATCGCGGAAATCCGCTGCGCCCAGAGGCCCAGGTCCGACGCGAACAGTTCCCGCTTGACGTAGGGCCCCGCCGCGCTGGGGGCCGCGCCGGCGATGCGCGCCAGCGAACGGAATGTCTTGGACGTGCCAGCGACGAGGTTGGCGCGGCCCAGCTTTTGGAAGCTACGGACCGCGGGTTTGAGCGTGGCTCGGATATAGCGGCGCAGCTCCTTGACGCTCTTGGCCGACGGCGGATCGTCGTGCAGCCAGTCCCGGGTCAGCCTGCTCGCCCCGAGCGGCACGGACAGCGCCAGCTCGGGCAGTTCGTCCTGGCCCAACGCCATTTCGAAGGAGCCGCCGCCAATGTCGAGGTCAAGGATGGGTCCGGCGCCCCACCCGTACCAGCGGCGGACGGCGAAGAACGTCATGGATGCCTCGTCGCTGCCGGACAGCTCCCGGAGCGTCACGGTGGTCTCATGTTTGACCCGGGCCAACACGGCGGCCCCGTTGGTCGCTTCGCGGACGGCCGAGGTGCAGAACGCCAGCAGATCCTCGGCCTTGTGCTTGGCCGCGAACTCCCACGCCTCCAGGACAAACTCGATCAGCTCATGTTGCCCGGCGTCATTGATGTTGCCGTCCCCGTCGAGGAACTGCACCAGGGACAGCGGGCGTTTGTGGGAGGCAAAGGCAACCGGGCGCGCGCCGGGGTGGGCGTCCACCAGGAGGAGGTGGACAGTGTTGGACCCGATATCGAGGACGCCTAGCCGCATGCTGCCATTATTCTCCCCGGACGGGCCCTGCCCTAACCGGGCACCCTAAGCGGGCTTGGTCCCTGGGCTCGTCCCCCCGGGCTAGGCCTGGTTGCCGTCCTCGGCCGCGTCCGGCTCCTCCTCGGAGGGCTTGAAGTCGCGCCGGATGTTGGCCACGCCCTCCGGATCGATTTCGAAGCCGAAGGCCGCCCCGGGGTTGATGACCATGCCGAGCTGGTCCCCGAGGTTGCCGAGGATCGCAGCGCCCTGCGTGCCCAGCACATTCGGGGCCGCCGCGAGGTACTGCTCACTGACGCGGCTCGGGTGCGAGAAGACGGCCAGTACAGGTTGGCCCCCGGAGTTGGCGAGCACGAGCGGCTCGACTTGGGAATCGGGGCCGTCGACCGTGTCGGAGCTGACGATGTAGACCTCGTTGTTGAGGAAGGACAGAATGACGTCCACCGGGTTGGCGTCCGGCTGCTCCCCCCGGGCGAGCTTCTCCTCGAGGTCGTTGAGAGGCTGGAGATCCATGGGTGCTGGCTGTTCAGTCATGTTCCTACTCGATCACGTTCGGGCCGGGCACCGCAATTCCGCGTTGCCCCGGCCGCCCCCGCCCTACTTCTTCGCGGCAGCCTTGCGCGCCGGGGGCTTGCGGGCCGTCGTCGTGCGCTTAACCGGTCCCTTGGCGCGCTTTTCGGCGAGGAGTTCGACGGCGCGTTCCCGGGTCAGCTCCTCGATCGCGGTGCTCCGGGGCACGGTGATGTTGGTGACGCCGTCGGTGATGTACGGGCCGAAGCGGCCCTCCTTCACCACAATGTTCTTCTCCGAGACCGGATCCGGGCCGAACTCGGCCAGCGGCGCTACTGCGGCGCGGGCGCCGCGCTGCTTGGGCTGCGAGTAAATCTCCAGCGCCTGGTCCAACGTGATCGTGAAGATCTCCTCCTCCGAGCCGATGGAACGGGAGTCGGTGCCCTTCTTCAGGTACGGGCCGAAGCGGCCGTTTTGCACCGTGATCGGGTTGCCCTCGGTGTCCTGGCCGAGAACCCGCGGCAGGCTCATGAGCTGAAGGGCCTCATCCAGGGTGACGCTGTCCACGCTCATGGAGGCGAAAAGCGATCCGGTGCGCGGCTTGGCCTTGACCGGCTTCTTCGGCGGCTTCGGCTTGCCGTTCTTGTAATACTCCACCGGCTGGTTGGCGAGCTGTTCCTCGGTCATCTCCGGGATGATCTCGGTGACGTACGCGCCGTAGCGGCCGTTCTTTGCCACGACCGTGTGGCCGGTGTGCGGGTCCGCGCCGAGCACGCGCTCCTCGGGGGCGGCGGTCTCCATCAGCTCGATGGCCTTGGCGGCGGTGAGCTCATCCGGGGCCAGGTCTTCCGGGACGTTGGCGCGGGCGGACTCGACCACCTCGCCGGTCTTCGGGTCCACGGTGGGGACGGAGCTTTCCAGGTACGGGCCGAACTTGCCCACCCGCAGGGTGATTCCGTCCGTGACGGGGATGGAGTTAATCTCGCGGGCGTCAATCTCGCCGAGGTTGTTCACAATGCTCAGCAACCCCGGCTCGGAGTCCTCGCCGAAGTAGAAGTGCTTGAGCCACGCCGGGCCGGCCGCCTGGCCGTTGGCAATCTTGTCCAGGTCCGCTTCCATGTCGGCGGTGAACTCGTAGTCCACATAGTCGTGGAAATGCTGCTCGAGGAGCCGGATCACGGAGAACGCGATCCAGCTCGGCACGAGCGCGGACCCCTGCTTCCGGACGTACCCGCGGTCCTGGATGGTGGAAATCGTGGAGGCGTAGGTCGACGGGCGGCCGATGCCGCGCTTTTCCAGCTCCGCGGTCAGGGAAGCTTCGGTGTAGCGCGGCGGCGGCGAGGTTTCGTGCCCGACGGCGACGATGTCCGAAGCGGTGAGCGCATCGTCCTTGGCCACGTTGGGCAGCCGGCGTGCTTCCTCGGAGTCCTCGTCCCCGCGGCTCTCGTCCTTGCCTTCTTCGTAGGCCGCGAGGAACCCGGGGAAGGTGATGACGGTACCGGAAGCGGAAAATTCGGTGTCCCGGCCGGCGGCCGCGCCGCTGGCGGTGACGGCGCCGAGCCGGATCGTGGCGGTGGAACCCTTGGCGTCGGCCATCTGGGAGGCTACGGTGCGCTTCCAGATCAGCTCGTAGAGGCGGAACTCGTCGCCGGAGAGCTGCTTAGCGACCTGCGCCGGGGTGCGGAAGGAGTCGCCGGCGGGACGGATGGCCTCGTGGGCTTCCTGCGCGTTGGCCGCCTTGCCGGTGTAGACGCGGGGCGCCTGCGGGACGTACTCGGGGCCGTACAGCTCCGAGGCCTGGCGCCGCGCGGCGGTGACGGCCTCGTTGCTCAGGGCGGACGAGTCCGTACGCATATAGGTGATGTAGCCGTTTTCGTAGAGGCGCTGGGCCACCTGCATGGTGCTCTTCGAGGAGAAGCGCAGCTTGCGGCCGGCCTCCTGCTGCAGCGTGGAGGTGGTGAACGGCGCCGCGGGACGGCGGGTGTAGGGCTTGGTGTCGACCGAGCGGACCCGGAAGTCGGCGTCCTGCAGGCCGGCGGCCAAGGCAGTGGCGAGTTCCTGGTCAATGTGCACGACGTTGCGCGAGGTGAGTACGCCGTCGTCGTTGAAGTCCCGGCCGCTGGCGACCTTGGCACCGTCGACGGCGGCCAGTTTCGCTTTGAAAGAGCCGGAATCCGCGCCGAACTGGCCGGTCAGATCCCAGTAGGCCGCGGACTTGAACGCCATCCGCTCGCGTTCGCGGTCCACCACCATGCGGGTCACGACCGACTGCACGCGGCCGGCGGACAGGCCGCGGGCCACCTTGCGCCACAGCACCGGGGAAATCTCGTAGCCGTAGAGGCGGTCCAGCACGCGGCGGGTTTCCTGCGCGTCCACCAGATCCTGGTCCACATCGCGCAGATTGTCCATCGCGCGGTGGATGGCTTCCTTGGTGATTTCACCGAAGGTCATCCGGTACACCGGCACCTTGGGCTTGAGGACTTCCAGCAGGTGCCACGCGATGGCCTCGCCCTCGCGGTCCCCATCGGTTGCGAGATAGAGGGCGTCGGCGTCCTTGAGCGCAGCCTTGAGCTCGGTCACCTTTTTCTTCTTGTCCGGCGACACCACGTAATACGGCTTGAAGTCATGGTCAATGTCGACGGCGAACTTGCCCACCGACGTTTTCTTCAAATCTGCAGGGAGCTCCGAGGGCTGCGGCAGGTCTCGGATGTGACCGATGGAGGCCTCAACGATGAAACCTTCGCCGAGGTACTTGGCGATGGTCTTACTCTTGGCGGGAGACTCCACAATCACGAGTTTCTTGCCGGTGGGGGCCTTGCTTGGCACGGTGCTCCTACAGAAAATGGTGGCTCGGGCAGATGCGCCCATACCCGCCTAGTTCACCATATTTTGCAGATTCCCGCGCATCCGGGTCCGAAATGAACACGGCATGAACACGGCGCGACACCCGATGCGTGCACGGTACGCAGCTAGGGACGGGCTGTTTAGGGACCCCCCCGGCCTTGGGCATCGGCGGCGTTCCCGATTCGCTGGCACCGCCGCCCGGGTTTGCGCCGCAACGTGGGTGCCTCTGGCCGGAGCGCACCTCAAAAGATATAGTAAGCATACTGATGACTAGTCAGCTCGTGTCACCCGATCCCAATCAAGGAGAAGCTGTGAGCACCAAGGTTGAAAAGCGCATTCTGGTCAATGTTCCCGTGAGCGTTGCCTACAACCAGTGGACCCAGTTCGAGGAATTTCCCCACTTTATGGGAGGCGTGAAGAGCGTCAAGCAGTTCAGTGACGACCGGCTGGAATGGACAGCAGAGATAGCCGGCGTACGCAGGCAGTGGCAGGCACGGATTGTCGAGCAGGTGCCGGGCCAACGAGTTTCCTGGGCGGCCACGGAGGGCGCGACCAACGCCGGGGCCGTCACTTTCGAAGACCTCGGCGGCGGGCAGACCTCCGTCCAACTTTCCCTCGAATATGAACCCGAAGGCCTGGTTGAAAAGGTCGGCGACAAGTTGAATGTTGTGGAGAAGCAGGCGGATAGCGACCTCAACCGGTTCAAGGCCTTCGTCGAAGATGAAGGATATGCCACGGGGGCTTGGCGCGG
The DNA here is from genome assembly GCF_052114645.1 of Arthrobacter sp. 2YAF22_2. Lineage (NCBI taxonomy): Bacteria > Bacillati > Actinomycetota > Actinomycetes > Micrococcales > Micrococcaceae > Arthrobacter > Arthrobacter sp. 2YAF22_2. Next base: position 2,685 of record NZ_JBFRFD010000057.1, on the reverse strand, counting down.
ATCCGTCGGTGCAGGCGTCGCGGCGGGGACCCCCGGCATTGACGCGGCCGCCGGATCGCGCGGGGACAGCGGCAAAGCCGGCGTATCAGGCAAGGTCATTGCGGGCCTCGGCCTCGCCGCCGCGGCCGCTGCAGGCGTTGCCGCCGCAACCGGGCGCAAGGACACCGCAGACGGCCCGGCGCACGAAGAAGCGGCGGGTACCCCCCTTACTGCGGCGCCGCCCATGACAGTTCCGCCCACAACCGTCCCGCCCACGGGCACCACAGGAAGTGTTTTCCCGGGTGAGGAACTGGCGCCAAGCGAGGGGCTGGCCACGAAAGCAGCACCGTCGGCCAACGAGGCTGGCACCCGGCCCGACGCCAAGCCATTTGACCAGACCAACGGCCTGGTGGACACCGAAGGCGAGTCCGACGGGACGGCCGCGAGCGACACCCTGAGCCCGGCGGACCGCGCAGCCGGCACCGAACGTGGATCCGGCGTCGTCCCGCCGGCCGGCGGCAGCCTGGGCCAGCACTAGGCGGGCGCCCGACTCCGAGCAATAACCCCTYGGAGCAGGACGGCCCCGCGCGACGGGTAATTCGCGCGGGGCCGTCCTGCCATGTTCTCGGACGATGGGGACAAGGCCCAGCCCGGCCGCCGGCCTCGCGGGACAGCCGAGAGGCGAGGCCGGGGGAACGCACCCGGCCCGAAAAAAATTGATAAGCATGCTTGCCAAGTCGGTAGTAAGCATGCTTATCGTAGTCACGTCGGAGATCGCACTGGACGGCCTCCACACACTGGCCGAACATCGCCAAGCCGACGCATCGCTACTGGACCCGGTCGCCGGACCGCACGCCATCCTGGCACCGGACCGGCCGGCAGTTAATGAATGACAATCCAAGGAGACACCATGATCACCAAGGAACACATCGACGACCTGCTCAGCCGCAACGGCAACATCCTTTCCACCGACGGTGACAAGATCGGTTCGATCGGACAGGTCTACACCGACGACGACAGCGGCCAGCCAACGTGGGTCACGGCCAAGACCGGCTTGTTTGGCACCTCACAGACATTCGTGCCACTCGAAGGGGCCCAGGTCCGGGGAGACGACGTCGTCGTCCCGTACCCCAAGGACCTGGTCAAGGATGCTCCGCGGGTCGACGTCGACGGACACCTAGAGCCTGCCGAGGAAGACCGGCTCTACCAGCACTACCAGCTCAGCGGCGTCCGGACGTACTCGGATGCCGCCAACGGCCGGGACTCCGTCAACCCCGGCGAGAACACCGGCCGCTTCGAAGGCCAGGAGAGGACCGGAACCGTCGGCCGCGACACGTCCGGCCCGACCACGGACGACGCGATGACCCGCTCGGAGGAACGCCTGAACGTTGGCACCGAGAAGCAGGAAACGGGTCGGGTGAGGCTGCGCAAGTACGTGACCACCGAGAACGTCACCCAGACGGTTCCGGTCCAGCGCGAAGAAGTCCGGCTCGAACGCGAACCGATCACCGATGCCAACCGGGGCCGGGCCGTGTCCGGCCAGGACATCAGCGAGGAGGAGCACGAGGTAATCCTTCACGAGGAGCGCCCGGTCGTGGAGAAGGAAACGGTGCCGGTCGAACGCGTCCGGCTCGGCACCGAGACCGTCACCGATGAGGCGACCGTCGACGAGGAAGTCCGCAAGGAACGCATCGAAACCGACGGCACGGGCGAGACCCGCCGCTAAGGGCYGGCAACCGCACGACACAGAAGCAAGGCCGGGGCAAGGGGCCAACAACCCTCACCCCGGCCTTCTTCACGCCCTGCAGCCGCTCAGGAGGCCGGCGCGGCGCTGCCCCGGTCGTCCGGGATCATCGACCACATGGTAGCCATCCGCGCAGTGCCCTCCGGAATATGGTCCGGATCCTCGAGCTCGTAGTCCTTGAGGAGCTCAAAGATCCGCTCGTTCAGTTCGGCGCGCTGGGCCGGGGTCAGGTACAGCAGGTTGCTGGCCAACACCACCGAGGACGGCCTGTCGCCAGAGTCGCCGCGCTGGCGCTCTTCGTCGCGGATCTTGGCGTACGCCTTAACCCGGCGCCGGTAGGCGTCCAGTTCAAGGTCCAGCACGGCAAACTCCGGACTCGCCGGCCCCCCGCCCGAATGGATCATGAAGTCGGTGCCGGCCGCCTTCCAGCGGCGCTCCCGCGCGTCGCCGGCAGTGGCTGCGGGCACCACGATGCCCCACTTTTGCAGCGCGCGCAGGTGGTAGCTCATGGCACTCGGCGTGAGACCGGTCTGGGCGGCCAGCTCGGTGGCCGTGCGGCTGACCTGGGTCGAATACAGCTCGGAGATGACCTCGAGCCGCGCGGCGTGCGCCAGCGCCCGGATGGCCTTCGGGTCGGTGATTTCGACCTTCTTTTCCGGACGCGGCCTGCGTTTAGCGGCCGGCGCGGCAGGCGGCGCGGCGACTGCCTGCGCCTTTGGGTTTTCAGCGTTCACCCTTTCAGTCTATCGACGCGTGCCAAACTATGAAAGAACTGCTTGACACTGCGCTGCACGACCAACTATCTTGTCACTTATGAAGCATACATTTCATAAAATGCGAGCGTCGGCGGATGCTCCTTCCCTCTGGCGTAACCGCGACTTCCTGCTCGCCAGCAGCTCCCGTTTCCTGGCCACCGCCGGCATGGGCGCCGTCGTCGTCAGCGTGATGCTGCACCTGCAGAC
>NZ_JBFRFD010000056.1:0-10331 GCF_052114645.1 Arthrobacter sp. 2YAF22_2 | reverse complement strand
AACTCCTGCGCGGTGCCGACCGCCGCGGAGAGTCCGACACCGGTCCCCCCGCTGCTGCCGCTCTCTGCGGCCGCCGCAACGGCGGAGCGGGCGATCGCCAGCCAGGCTCCGGCCTCCGGAGTGTCCAGCGCCAGCAGCCAGACCGTGCGTTCCCGGTGGTCCAGGACCACCGCGCGGCCGGCGAAGATCAGGCAGGCATCCGGAGTGGGCGACTCGACGTCGCTGCCGCCGGTCTCGCGCTTGAGTTCGTAGCCGAGGTAACCGAGCCAGCCGAGGGTGAACTCGCAGGGGTAGCCTTCGGGGGCACGCAGGTCTGGCCGGCCCCAGGCCCCGTCGAGCCAGCGGAAGAACCCGCCCTCGATCTGCACGGCGGCGTTGCCGATGCTTACCCGGGTCCGGCCGGACCGGTGCCGCATGGACTGCCCGTAATTGCCGCCGTCGTCCGCCAGGATGCTGAACCGGCTGCGTTCGGCGGCGGCGCCGCCGGGACCTGCGCCGGCCGGCGCCGCACCCCCGGCCAGGGAGGAGTCAAGCCACACCGCGTTCGGCGAGCCGCCGTAAAGGGCTTCGAAGAGCCGCGCGGGATCCGGTGCGCCGTCGAGCCGCTCGGTCTTCAGTTGCAACCCGCGGCGTGCCGAAAGCTCGGGGAGCAGCACCGGAGCCATGGCCGGCAGGTACTGGAGCGCCTGCAGGACCTGCCCCGGGGCAGTGCCGTCGGCGAGGTTGAGCACCCGCAGGGTGGCCCGGGAGGGCACGTCGTCGCCGGCCAGCCAGGCCTCTTCCTGGTCCGCCCATTGCTCCCAGTAGGGCTCATAGCTGTCTCCGTCACGGGCCAGGGCCCGGAATCGGCGGTCCAGATCGGGGGAGTCGGCCCAGATTACGGCGTCCAGGAAGGGCGCGGCGGCCGCGGCGGCTGCACCCACGCCCTCGACCAGGACAATTTCGGCCGGCTGGGTGAGGCGGGCGGCGCCGTCGTAGTGCCGCTCCCAGTCCCAGCTGACCCAGCGGGCGGCCTCGCCGCGGCGCAACGGGTCAAGCACGGTGGCAACATAGCGTTCGATGCCCGCGGCCAGGCCGTTCCAGCCGGGGTAGATGTCCTCAAGATGGAACAGCGAGACACTGTGGTGTTCGCGGAGCCGGGCCGCGAGCTCGATGGCCAGGGTGGTCTTGCCTGCGCCGGAGCGCCCGTCGATGGCGATGATGACGGGTGTGTGGCTCATGAATTAGAGCGTACCGGGTGCCCCGCCGAGTCCCGATGCTGCGCGGCGCGGACGTGCGCCAGGATGCCCGGAACCGCCGCCTGGATCAGCTCCCAGGTCGCGTCGAAGTCGGCGTGGCCGCCGTACCAGGGGTCCTCGATGCCTTGGTCCAGCGGGTCCGCGCCCTCCACTGCGGGGTCGAAGCTGCGCAGCATTCGGATCTTCGCCACCGAGGCCCGGTCCGGAGCGGCCTGCCGCAGCCAGCCGTAGTGGTCCACGTCCAGGGCAAGGATCAGCTCGCGCGACTGGAACCATTCGGGGCGCCACTCGCGCGCGATGTGCAGCCGGGAGGAGATGTTGTGGGCGGCCAGGGTGCGGCCGGCCCGGGGATCGATCGGGCGGCCCGCCTCGTAGGCGGTGATTCCGGCTGAATCGACCTCGACGCCGGTGAGCTGCTCCGCGGCCGCGGCCTCGGCGAGCATCAGTTCGGCCATCGGGGATCGGCAAATATTTCCGGTGCAGACCGTGATGATCCGGTATTGGCCCGCGATTGACGTCATGATCCAGCATGACGGATACGGCTGCCGCTTGGCTATTCGGTCGGCCTCGCCGCGGTCGCCTGCGCCCCGGGACCGGACCCGAAACCGGTCCCCGGCACTCAGGCGGTCCGGCTCCAGAGTGCCTTCCGGAGCAGTCCCTTCAGCTCGCCGGCTTCGGCGTCGGTGAGGTTGGCGAGGGCGGTGGATTCCGCCGCCCGCGCGGCGGCCTCGGCCTGCCGGAAGACGGCCGATCCATCCTCGGTGGCGGAGACGATCTTGGCCCGGCGGTCCAGTCGTCCAGGCGCGCGGATTACCAGACCACGCTGCTCCAGCTCGTCGATGAGGGCTACGATCTGGCTGGGGTCCAGGCTGAGGAACTCCGCCATTTCACGCTGCGTGGGCTCCAGCTCGCTGGTGGCCAGCGCCAACACGGAATAGGAGCGCTCCTTGAGTCCGAACTGAGCGAGTGCACGGTTGTTGAGGACAGACCCCGCGGCGTGCAGTTTGGCCAGCAGGAAGCCCGCGTCGCGACTGATCGAGGCGGACATCAGCTTGTCCGCCGGCCGGATGCCCGGCTGTTCGTCTACATCCGTCGCCATGCCCACTCCAATAGTCCAAAAAATAAATCATTGACATTTTCAATCATCCATACTTTCATGGATGCAGAACAGCATCCCACGCCGAAGCGCAGGATGTACACGTCAGCTAGCAAGGGAGCAGCGATGAGCCTCGCAGGAAAAGTAGCAATCGTCACCGGAAGCGGACGGGGCCTCGGCCTGGCTTACGCCCGGGAACTGGCCCGGCAGGGCGCCGCCGTCGTGGTGAACGACGTTGACGCAGCGGTTGCCGACGAGGCGGTCCGGACCATACAGTCCGACGGCGGCCGTGCCGCCGCCGTGGTGGCGCCGGTGGGCAGCTCCGAGGTGGCCAGCCAGCTTGTCCAGGCAGCCGTCAGCGAGTTCGGCCGGCTGGATATCCTGGTCACCAACGCCGGGATCCTGCGGGACAAGAGCCTGCTCAAGATGACGGATGACGACTTCGACGCCGTGATCAACGTGCACCTCAAAGGCACCTTTACCTGCGCCCGGGAGGCGTTTGGCTACTTCAAGGAGAACGGCATCCCCGGCCGCATCATCACCATCGGCTCGCCGACCGGCCAGCGAGGCAACTTCGGCCAGACCAACTACGCCGCGGCGAAGGCCGGAATCGTGGGCATGGTCCGTACCTGGGCGATGGAGATGAAGAAGGCGGGCGTCACCGCCAACGCCGTCATCCCGGTGGCGGCCACCGCCATGACCAAGACCGTCCCGTACTTCCAGAAGGCCGTCGAAGCCGACGAACGCGGCGAGACCATGCCGGCGTTCTTCCGCCACGACCTCGGCTTCGRCACCGCCGACGACGTCGCCGGGCTGGTGGCCTTCCTCGCCTCCGACGCCGCCGCCGGAATCACCGGCCAGGCAATCGGCGCCGGCGGTGACCGGCTGCAGCTCTGGAGCCACCCGGAGGCCGCCGCCACCGAGTACCGCGAAGGCGGCTGGGGATACCAGGACCTCGTGGACAACTTCGGGGCGCTCTTCGGCGACAAGCTGCAAAGCGTCGGCGAGGAGTTCCTGCCGCTGCCGGAAGAGCTCAAGCCTGAACCGGCGCAGGCCCGCTGACATGACCGCCACCCGCTACGAACTCGGCATCGACGCCGCAAAGCTCGATGCGATCGACATGCACGTCCACCTCGAGGTGGACGGCCACGGCCACGAGTCCCTGCCGCCGGTCCTGACCGAGGCMTCGGCCAAGTACTTCAAGGCCGAGGACCGGAGCCCGTCGCTGGACCGGATCGCGGAGATCTACCGCGGACTGAACATGGCCGCCGTCGTCTTCACCGTGGACGCGCGCACCCAGCTCAAGCACGAGCCCAACAGCATCCCCGAGCTCATTGCCGGGGCGGCGCGGAACAACGACGTACTGATCCCGTTCGGCAGCGTTGACCCGCGCACCGGGCCCGAGGCGATCCGCGGTGCCGTGCACCAGGCCGAGGCCCTTGGCGCCCGCGGCTTCAAGTTCCACCCCAGCCTGCAGGGCTTCGACCCCTCCAACGAGCAGTTCTATCCGCTCTGGGAGACCCTTCAGGAACTGGGGCTGCCGGCGATCTTCCACACCGGCCAAAACGGCATGGGGGCCGGCCTGCCCGGCGGGTTCGGCATCAAGCTGGCGTACTCCAACCCGCTGCTGCTGGACGCCGTCGCCGCGGACTTTCCCGAGCTGCAGATCATCATGGCCCACCCCTCGGTGCCGTGGCAGGACGAGGCCAACTCGATCGCCACGCACAAGTCCAACGTGTTCATCGACCTGTCCGGCTGGTCTCCGAAGTACTTCCCGGAGTCGCTGGTGAAGATGGCCAACTCGGTGCTGCAGGACAAGGTGCTGTTCGGCACCGATTTCCCGCTGATCACCCCGCAGAAGTGGCTGGGTGCCTTCGCGGACCTGCCGCTCAAGGACGAGGTGCGGCCCAAGATCCTCAAGCGCAACGCCGTCCGCCTGCTCGGTTTGGAGGGTTGAGATGAGCCTAGACACCGCCGTCGACGCGCAGTCGAGGCTCTACGGCGTGTGCGACTACTACGACGCCGAATCCCTGCTCACTCCCGCCGAACGCCGGGTCCTGGGCCGGCTGCGCAGCTTCCTGGACGAAGAAGCCCGGCCGTTGCTGGCCGAGTACTGGGAGCGCGGTGAATTTCCGGACCAGCTGGCCCGGCCGCTGATCGATCTGGACCTGATGGAGCCGGCCGAGCTGACCGGCGCCCCCGGCGCAGCACAGACGCCGGCCCGCGGGATCTACCAGGGCTTCCGGATCTTCGAACTTGCCCGGACCGACGCCTCACTGGCCACCTTCTACACGGCCCAGGCCGGGCTGTTCCGGACCGCCATCCGGGTCGGCGCCTCCGCGGAACAGCAGGCCGAGTGGATGCCCAAGGTCCTCGATTTCTCACTCAAGGGCGTGTTCTCGCTGACCGAGCCGGAGTCCGGCTCCGATATCGCCGGCGGACTCTCCACGAGCGCCCGCCGGGATGGCGACAGCTGGGTCCTCAACGGCGCCAAGCGCTGGATCGGAGGAGCGGCCACCGCCGACGTCCTGGCGGTGTTCGCCCGCGACGAGGCCGACGGTCAGGTCAAAGCCTTCCTGGTTGACCGCGAGGCCGCAGGGGTGACGCTGGAAAAGATCCACGGCAAGACCGCCCTGCGGATGATGCAGAACGCCCACATCACGCTCGAGGGGGTTCGCGTCCCGGAATCGATGCGGCTGCACAACGTCAACTCCTTCCGGGACGTCGCCRCGATGCTGCGGGCCATGCGCTCCGACGTCGCCTGGATCGCGGCCGGCATGTCCGCCGGTGCGTTCGAAGCCGCGCTGCGCTACGTCACGGAACGGCAGCAGTTCGGCCGGCCGCTGGGGTCCTTCCAGCTTGTCCAGGAGAAGCTGGCGCGGATGCTCGGCAACGTCACCTCGGCCCTGTCCCTGGTGGTCCGGCTGACCGAACAGCAGGCCAAGGGCATCTATCGGGACCAGGATTCGGCCCTGGCCAAGATGCAGACGTCCCTCCTCATGCGCGAGACGGTGGCGCTGGCCCGCGAAGTGGTGGGCGGCAACGGCATCACCCTCGAGACCGACGTCGCCCGGTTCCATGCCGACGCCGAGGCCGTCTACTCCTATGAGGGCACCCACGAGATCAACGCCCTCATCATCGGCCGCGCCCTCACCGGCGAAAGCGCCTTCACCCGCTAGCACCCTGAGACGGTGCCCGCCCGGGTCCGCCGTCGTTCTTCACCCACCCAACCCCATCACCAGGAGCCAAAGATGCCCAACCTCGTCGTCGACTTCGACAAACTGCTCACCCTTGCCGGCACCGACCTCGGTGCCACCGAATACCGCGAAATCAGCCAGGAACAGATCAACAAATTCGCCGACGCCACCGGCGATGACCAGTGGATCCATGTAGACCCGGAACGCGCCAAGGACGGCCCCTTCGGCGCCCCGATCGCGCACGGCTTCCTGACCCTCTCGCTCATCATCCCGTTCTGGGGCGAACTGTTCGACGTCGACGGCGTCACCACCAAGGTGAACTACGGGCTGGACAAGGTCCGCTTCACCTCCCCGGTCAAGGTGGGGTCGCGGATCCGGATGCGCGCCACCATCGCCGAGGTCACCGAGGTCAAGGGCGGCGCCCAAATCAAGGTCGCCAACACCATCGAGATCGAGGGCCAGGAACGCCCCGCCGTCGTCGCCGAATTCCTGGCCCGCTTCTACAAGTAACCGTTTCGCCCGGGCGTTTCACCCCCACCGTTCAACCAATCACCAACCCACTGCCGCAAGGAACAACGATGTCCCAGATTTCGCAGTTGCAGTCCCTGGACGCGGGCACGCGTCGCCGGGAGGCTCGGACCGTCATTGCCTCCAGCTACCTCGGAAGCACGATCGAGTACTACGACTTCCTGCTCTATGCGACGGCTGCTGCTGTCGTCTTCCCCAAGGTCTTTTTCACCGGGCTGGACGACTGGGTCGGCGTCGTGGCCGCTTACGGCACCTTTGCCGCCGGCTACGTTGCACGGCCCCTGGGCGGCATCATCTTCGGTCACTTCGGCGACAAACTCGGCCGCAAGGGCATGTTGATCGTCTCGATGCTGGTCATGGGCATCGCCTCCACACTGATCGGGGTGGTGCCGGACGCCTCGGTGGCCGGTCCCTGGGGTGCGGTCCTGCTGGTGATCCTCCGGGTTCTCCAAGGCATCGCCGTCGGCGGCGAATGGGGCGGGGCCGCCCTGATGGCCCTGGAACACTCGGAGTCCGGCAAGCGCGGCTTCGCGGCGTCCTTCGTCAACGCCGGGGCCCCCAGCGGCGCGGTGCTCGGCACCCTGGTGATGGGCGCGTTCTCCGCCCTGCCGAACGCCCAGTTCCTCGCCTGGGGCTGGCGCGTGCCGTTCCTGCTGTCCTTCGTCCTGCTGGCCGTGGGCATGTTTGTCCGGCTCAAGGTCTCCGAGAGCCCGATCTTCAAGGCGGCCCTGGAGAAGGAAGCGGCAGAACAGGCCGGCCAAGGCACCGCGGTGCGACGTGCAGCGCCCCTGCTGCAGGTCCTGCGCCGGCCGAAGACCCTGGTCTTCACCATGCTGGCCGGCGCGGCCGGATTCGCGCTGCAGGTGGTGCTGGCCACCTTCGCCGTGACCTATGCGGTGTCCAAGGGCGCCGACCGGCAGGGCGTGCTTTACGCGTTCGCGGCGGCTTCGTTCGTCTCTATCATCTTTGTGGTCATGGGCGGCCGGCTCTCCGACAAGCTTGGCCGGCGGCCGGTGATGATCGGCGGCCTGGTCATCTTCATCATCTACCTGGTCCCGATGTTCCAGCTCTTGTCCTCGAACAACATCGGCCTGATCTTTGTCGCCTTCGCGGTGGGCCTGATGATCCACTCCACGCTGTTTGGCCCGCTCGCTGCCTTCGTCTCGGAACAGTTCGGCACCACCTCGAGGTATACCGGGGCATCGCTGGGCTACCAACTCGCCACCCTCCTCGGGGCAGGCTTCACCCCGGGGATCGTGGCGCAAATCTTCAAGGACTCGGGGCAAAACACCTCATCCGTGGTGTGGTATCTCGCCATCATGTCGGTCGTCTCGATCGTCTTCATCCTGCTGACCCGCGAGCCGAAGAACAACGATCTGGAAGCGGTCCGGTCCTAAGCGGTCCCGCAAGCCTCAACGTCTAACTGGAAAGGAATTGCCGTGGAGAATTTTGGCATCGGCTCGTGGTTGCAACGGCGCCGCCCGAAGTCCGGCACCAAGACGGCCATCATCAGCGGAGGCCGGGAACTCAGCTACGCACAGTTCGCGGACCGGAGCCTCCGGCTGGCCAACGCCCTGCGGGACCGCGGCGTCGCGAAGGGGGACCGGGTGGCGTACCTCGGCGAGAACCACCCGTCGTTCCTCGAAACGCTTTTTGCCTGCGGCGCTCTCGGCGCCATCTTCGTGCCGCTTAACACCCGGCTGGCGCCCCCGGAGATCCAGTTCCAGCTGCAGGACAGCGGGGCCGTGGCCCTGATTCATGCGCAGGCCCTGAGCGACCTCGCCCACCGCGGTGCCGTCGGGACAGCGGTGGCCCGGCTCGTCGTCGTCGATGATTCAGGCGACGGCAGCGCTGAAGCGGCGGCCGATGACAGCGGCCAGGGGCCGACGGCGGTCGAGGGCTTTGAGGACGTGGTGGCCTCCGGCGCCGAGCGGCCACTGGATGAACCGGTAACCCTGGACGACGGGGCCATGATCCTCTACACCTCTGGCACCACAGGACGGCCCAAAGGTGCACTGCTGACCCACGGGAATATCATCTGGAACTGCATCAACGTGATCGTGGACTTCGACTTCTCCTCGGTTGATGTGGCGCTGATGATTTCACCGATGTTCCATGTGGCGTCACTGGACATGGGTGTTCTGCCCACTCTTCTCAAGGGCGGCACCGTCATCCTTGAATCCCGGTTTGATCCCGGCCGGGTCCTGACCCTCGTCGAGCAATACCGCGTCACGACCATGAGCGGCGTCCCGACCACCTATCAGCTCATCTGCGAACACCCCGCCTGGCCAACGACAGATCTCAGCTCGTTGAACAAGCTCACCTGCGGGGGTTCCGCTATCCCCATGCGCGTGCTCGACGCCTACGAGTCCCGGGACCTCCAGATCGGCAACGGCTACGGCATGACGGAAACCGCCCCCGGCGCGACGGTCCTTCCCGCGGCGAGGTCCCGGGAGAAGGCCGGATCCGCCGGTCTCCCGCACTTCTTCACCGATATCCGGATCGCCGATCCAGTAGCGGGAATTGCGGCGCCTGGAACCGTGGGGGAGATCCAAATCAAGGGTCCCAACGTCATCCACGGATACTGGGAGCGGCCGGACGCCACGGCGGCGTCCTACGCTGAGGGCGGCTGGTTCAAGTCCGGAGACCTGGCCTACACCGACGAAGAAGGCTTCGTGTTCATCGCTGACAGGCTCAAGGACATGATCATCTCCGGCGGCGAGAACATCTACCCGGCCGAGGTGGAACAGGCGATCGCCGAACTCGACGCCGTCGGGAGCGTGGCGGTGATCGGCGTGCCGGACGAGAAGTGGGGCGAGGTGCCGCGCGCCGTGGTGCTGCTGCGGGACGGTGCCCAGCTTTCGGAGGACCAGCTGCGGGCCCACCTGCAGGGCAGGCTGGCACGCTACAAGATTCCCAAATCGGTGGTCTTCGTGGCGGAGATGCCGCGGACCGCGAGCGGCAAAATCCGCAAGGCCGAGCTGCGGAAGCTGGCGCCCGGGGCAGTCTGAGGGGTCGCCCAGACACCTAGTGGATCAGGGCCAGCAGGGTGCCGACGGCCATGAACAATACGCCGAAGGTCCGGTTGAGGATCCGCTGGCCGCGGGCGTCGTGGGTGAAACGCTGGAACGTCGTGGCCGCCGCCGCGAAAAAGAACCACATGACCAGGATGTCGATCACGATCACGGTCGCGGACAGCACGAGGTACTGCGGCACCAGCGGCTGTTCCGGGCGGATGAACTGCGGCATGAAGGCCAGGAAGAAGACGATCGCCTTCGGGTTGAGCAGGTTGACCCACAGGCCGCGGCGGAACATCGAGCCTGCCGGTTCGTTCCGCAGCGCCGCGGCTTTCTCCTGGTCCAGGTCCGGCTTGTGCCGGAACTGCTGGATGCCGAGGAAGACGAGGTAGGCGGCGCCGGCGTAGCGGATGACGTTGAAGGCCAGCGGCGAACTTGCCACCAGCACCCCGACGCCGAGCGCGACGATCAGGATGTGCACCACCAACGCGGCCTGCTGGCCAAGGATTCCCCAAATGGAGCGCCGGAAGCCGGAGTTCAGCGAGTTGCTCATGGTGTTGATGGCGCCAGCGCCGGGGGTGAAGCTGATCAGGACGCCGGCGCCGGCCAGGGCCAGCCAAAGGGAAGGTTGCACTGTGCCAGTTTAGGGCGCGGCGCGGGTCGGTCAGATCAACGGCCAGGGGTAGCGCATGCCGGTGCGGTCCACCGGCAGCACGCCTGCGATTAGCATCCTTTGGACGCGGCGCTGCAGGGCGGTGACTTCGTCGTCGTCGAGGAGTGCGGCCACGTCGGGCGGCACAGCCCCGGCGAGCGGAGCGATGTCCCGGATCAAGGCGTCCGGGATGGGGTCGCCCGCGAAGTCCCAGATTACGGTGCGTAGTTTGAAGGCTGCCGAGAAGCACAGCCCGTGGTCGATGCCCCAGATCCGGCCGTCGACGCCGCGCAGCACGTGGCCGCTTTTGCGGTCCGTGTTGTTGGCGACGTAATCGAACAAGGCGATCCGCGCCAGGTCCTGGTGGGTTTCAGGGGAGTCCTCGTACAGCGTGAAGTAGTGCTCCTGGAAGTCGCACTCGATGAACCACTGCAACGATCCGATGCCCAGGGGTGCTTCCTCGCGGATCACCGTCGGCGGCACAAGCCCCCACCCCAGCGACTCACTGAGCAGGTAGGCGGCACGTTCGCGCCGGTAGAGCCCGGGCTCGAAATCGGACAGCGGCCTTTCCCCGGCTTCCGGTTTGTAGACCGCATAGGCGGC
>NZ_JBFRFD010000055.1:0-10378 GCF_052114645.1 Arthrobacter sp. 2YAF22_2 | reverse complement strand
ACCGTGAAAACCCACGTGCGGCGCATCCTGAACAAGCTSCAGCTCCGGGACCGGGTCCAGGCCGTGGTGTACGCCTACGAAACGGGCCTGGTGGTACCCAGCAACCCGGACTACTGACCCGGCGGGGCGGTTTCCCGTTAGTGGTTTCCGACGCATTTCAGAATTGTCCGTGAGGCAACAGACTGTGCCCTGGGAGCCCTCGCGTTGGAGTTGCGCCCGAAATTTGGAGGCGTAATCTGTGGGATTGCACAGGACGGCGTCCTTAACTTGCGGTCTAGGGTGAAACGACACTGTGGTCCGCAACACATCCGTGCCTGCACATCCCTCCGGGGTCGTGCCTGGCACGGGGCCCGGGCCGACACCACCCACTAAGGACGGCGCTTAATGCAGGCTGACCAGCAACTTTCCAAATCCCTGAAACCCCGCCATCTGTCCATGATCGCTATTGCCGGCGTCATTGGCGCAGGGCTCTTTGTCGGCTCCGGTGCCGCCATCCAGCAGGCCGGCCCTGGCATCCTCGTCGCCTACCTGGCGGCCGGCCTCGTGGTCATCCTCGTCATGCGAATGCTCGGCGAAATGGCGGCCGCCAACCCGGAAACCGGTTCGTTCTCCACCTACGCCGACAAGGCGCTGGGCCGCTGGGCCGGCTTCAGCATCGGCTGGCTCTATGCCTGGTTCTGGATCATTGTCCTCGGCATCGAGGCCACGGCGGGCGCTGCCATCATGCACCGGTGGGTGCCAGGCATCGACCAGTGGGTCTGGGCGCTGGCCCTGATGGTGCTGCTCACCCTCACCAACCTCGGTTCCGTGAAATCGTACGGCGAGTTCGAATTCTGGTTTGCCTCCATCAAGGTGGCCGCGATCGTGCTGTTCCTGTTGTTCGGCGTCGCCGCCATCCTCGGCCTGATTCCCGGCGTCCCGGCCCCGGGCCTGGATAACCTCACCGGCAAGGGCGGTTTCATGCCCAACGGTCCGGGCGCGGTGCTGGCCGGCATCCTGGTGGTCGTGTTCTCCTTCTTCGGCGCCGAAATTGCGACCATCGCCGCCGGCGAATCCGAGAACCCGGTCGATGCCGTCAAGAAGGCCGTGAAGTCCACGGTCTGGCGCATTCTGGTGTTCTACATCGGCTCCATCGCCATCGTGGTGACCCTGCTGCCCTGGAACTCCGCCTCCGTGGCGAAGAGCCCGTACGTCGCCGTGATCGAACTCTTCGGGATCCCCGGCGCCGGCACCATCATGGACGTCGTCGTGCTGACCTCCGTGCTGTCCTGCCTCAACTCGGGGCTCTACACGGCCAGCCGCATGCTCTTCTCGCTCTCCCGCCGCGGCGACGCGCCCCGCTCCTGGATGCGGATCTCCAAGCGCGGCGTGCCCGCCGCCGCGGTCCTGGCCTCCACGGTGGTCGGCTTTGTCACCGTGGGTCTGAACTACATCGCCCCCGACACCGTCTTCCTGTTCCTGGTCAACACCTCGGGCGCGATTGCCTTGTTCGTCTGGCTGGTCATTTCCGTATCCCAGCTGATTCTCCGCCGCCGGATGGGCGCCGGAGCCCGGGAGCTGCAGCTGAAAATGTGGCTCTTCCCGTACCTGACCTGGGTGGCGATCATCAGCATCGTCGCGTTGCTGGTGGGCATGGTGGTCCTGGATACCACGCGAGAGTCGCTGCTGCTCTCCCTGGCCCTCGCCGCGATTGTGGTCGGCATCGGGCTCTGGCGCTACCGCAGGAATGGCGCCGCTCCGGGCGCCGGCACGCGCGTGCCGGCCGGACGACGTCCGTCCGACGTCGACGCCGCCGGCGAGGACACAGCAAGTGAGGGCGTTTCCGCAGGCGTCGGCCCGGCGTCGTAAGGCCCCTCCCGCAGCACGCGCAGCACGCGACCCGCACCGCACCCACTCCGCGCCACCGGACATGCCCCACTCAGCCCCCGGACATGCCCCACGCCGGCGACCAGCGATGGACATAGTGCCACTATGTCCATCCGCCGGACCCAGGGCTGGGCATGTCCGGGGGCCGTGGGGAGCATGTCCAGTCCTGGGTCCGGGAGGAGGGCATGTCCGGCGTTGGAAGTCTGGCGGGGCCAGGAGCGGGCTCGCCGTGGCGGTGTAACCGCCGCACTAGACTCGGAGCCATGCCTTCCTCCGCCACAGCCGCAGACCACATCCAGGACCTCGGCGCGTACGTCAGCGCGTCGCCGTCGAGCTTCCACGCAGTCCACGAGGCGGCCCGTCGGCTGGACGAAGCAGGGTTTACCAGCCTCGACGAGCTGCAGCCCTGGACCACCCCCGTCGCCCCCACCCCCGCCGTCCCCTCCACGGGTAAGTTCTACGTGATCCGCGACGGCGCCCTCATCGCCTGGGCCACCCCGGAGGGGGCCGGACCCACCACGGGCTTCAACATCCTCGGCGCGCACACCGATTCGCCGTCGTTCAAGCTCAAGCCCAAGCCCACCACCGGTAAATTCGGCTGGCTGCAGGCCGGCGTCGAGGTATATGGCGGTCCGCTGCTCAACTCCTGGCTGGACCGGGAACTGCAGCTCGCCGGCCGGCTGGTGATGCTGGACGGCACCCAGCACCTGACCGCCACCGGGCCGCTGCTGCGCTTCCCGCAACTGGCCATCCACCTTGACCGCGCGGTGAACGACGGACTGGTCCTGGACAAGCAACAGCACATGAACCCGGTCTTCGGCCTCGGTGACCCCGCCGGCGCAGACCTCCTGGGCCTGCTCGCAGAGCGGGTGGCCGGCGCAACCGTGGACCCCGCACAGATCGGCGGCTACGACGTCGTCATCGCGGACACCCAGGCTCCCGCCGTGTTCGGTGCCAAGGATGAGTTCTTCGCCTCCGGCCGGCTGGACAACCTCTCCGCCGCTCACGCCGGACTCGCCGCCCTCATCGCGCACGCCGCCGGGACCGTCCCGGCTGGCGGCCCGATTGCCGTGCTGGCCGCTTTCGACCACGAGGAAATCGGCTCCGCCTCGCGCTCCGGTGCCTGCGGCCCGATCCTGGAGGACGTCCTGGTCCGCATTTCGGACGGGCTCGGGGCCACGGCAAGCCAGCGGCGGCAGGCGTTCGCGGCGTCGTTCTGCGTTTCTGCCGACGCCGGCCACGCCGTCCACCCCAACTACCCCGAGCGCCACGATCCGGCCAACCGCCCGGCCCTGAACGGCGGCCCGCTGCTGAAGATCAACGCCAACCAGCGCTACGCCACGGACGCCGCCGGCGCGGCGCTGTGGGCGCGGCTGTGCACCGATGCCGGGATCCCGTACCAGGAATTCGTCTCCAACAACGTGATGCCGTGCGGTTCCACGATCGGCCCGTTGACGGCCACCCGGCTCGGGATCAGAACGGTCGACGTCGGCGTCCCGCTGCTTTCAATGCACTCCGCGCGCGAACTCTGCGGCGTCGAGGATCCGCGCCGGCTGGCGGCGGTCACCGAGCTGTTCTTCCGGACCGCCTCCTAGCGGGCCAGGCCCGCTCTGACAGGCGCCTGCGACGTTATCCACAGCCCCAAAGGAGTGCTTTCGCCGCCGGCGGCGCCGCGGCTAGGCTGAAGTCAGAGAAATCGCTGAAACCGGCCCGGATGCACTAAGCTATTGAAGTCTGTGCTGCGCCCTGCCTCCGTTCCGGGGGCGATGTGCCGCGCAAGCAYCGCAAATGAACCTCCTGTTACGGAAATGCCGTAACCGCTTAGCCCAAAGGAGGTGGGTTCACATATGCGTCCTTACGAATTGATGGTAATCATCGACCCCGAGGTCGAAGAGCGTACCGTTGAGCCAACGCTTCAGAAGTTCCTGAACGTCATCACCACCGATGGTGGAACCATCGAAAAGGTTGACATCTGGGGCCGTCGTCGACTGGCTTACGAAATCCAGAAGAAGTCCGAAGGTATCTACGCCGTGGTGAACTTCACCGCCGCGCCGGCTACCGCCAAGGAACTTGACCGCCAGCTGAGTCTCAATGAGACCATCATGCGCACCAAGATCACCCGCCCCGAAGAGCAGAAGGTTGTTGCTGAGTAATCAGCTCCACCCCTCAATCTTTAACCCCGCAGGAACGAACAAGGAGGCAGTAGATGGCAGGCGAAACCACTATTACGGTCATCGGTAATCTCACCAATGACCCCGAACTGAGGTTCACACCGTCAGGTTCGGCAGTAGCGAACTTCACCATCGCTTCTACGCCCCGCACCTTCGACCGCCAGTCCAATGAATGGAAGGACGGGGAAACCCTGTTCCTCCGCGCATCGGTATGGCGCGAAGCAGCCGAAAACGTCGCCGAGTCCCTCACCAAGGGCATGCGCGTGATCGTTTCCGGCCGCCTGAAGAGTCGTTCCTACGAAACGAAGGAAGGCGAGAAGCGCACCGTCATCGAGCTTGAGGTCGATGAAATCGGCCCCAGCCTGCGCTACGCCAACGCCAAGGTCAACCGTACCCAGCGCTCCGGCGCCGGAAGCGGCGGCCAGGGCGGATTTGGCGGCGGCAACAGCGGCGGCTTCGGTGGCAACTCTGGTGGAAACCAGGGTGGCAACTCCGGCGGAAGCTGGGGCGGCAACCAGCCCGCAACGCAGGACGACCCCTGGGCCACGCCCGGGGTCAGCAATGCAGGCGGCTGGGGCAACGGCCCGGATTCCGAACCTCCCTTCTAAACAACATCTAAGGTCCGACGTCGGGATCTGCGAGGCAGCCGCATGGCAGCCCGCGCGGCGAACGGCACGGACCACCACCATCCCGTGGATCAATATCCACGGGCTCCATCGAATAGGAGCTCCACGATGGCTAAGGCTGAACTCCGTAAGCCCAAACCAAAGTCCAACCCCTTGAAGGCCGCTGACATCACTGTCATCGACTACAAGGACGTAGCATTGCTGCGCAAGTTCATCTCCGACCGCGGAAAGATCCGCGCCCGTCGCGTCACTGGCGTCACGGTGCAGGAACAGCGCAAAATCGCCCAGGCAATCAAGAACGCCCGCGAAGTTGCTCTGCTGCCTTACTCCGGCGCTGGCCGCGGCTAGGGAAGGGATTAACTAACATGGCAAAGCTCATTCTGACCCACGAAGTAACCGGTCTCGGTGCTGCTGGCGACGTTGTCGAGGTCAAGGACGGTTACGCACGTAACTACCTGCTGCCCCGCAACTTCGCCCTGACCTGGTCCAAGGGCGGCGAGAAGCAGGTTGAGTCCATCAAGGCTGCCCGCGTTGCCCGCGAGCACGCTTCCCTGGAAGACGCTCAGAAGCAGGCTGCTGCACTGCAGGCCAAGCCGGTCAAGCTCGTCGTCAAGGCTGGCGAGACCGGACGCCTGTTTGGCACCGTCAAGCAGGCCGACGTTGCTGACGCCGTTGAGGCTGCCGGTCTCGGCCGCATCGACAAGCGCAAGGTTGAACTGCCGGCTCACATCAAGTCGACCGGTTCCTACCAGGCCAACGTCCGTCTGCACGACGACGTTTCCGCTGTGATCGAACTCGACGTAGTTTCAGGCAAGTAGTCTTTCTGACTGCCTGAACTGCGCAAGAGGCCCCCGCCTCCGGATTCCCGCTGGGAACCGGACGCGGGGGCTTCTGCTTTTAACACCGGCTCAGCTTGAACGCCGGCTAGCCGTGGTGCAGGACCGTCGTGACGTGCCGGTAGCCAGCCCGGATCAGCTCGGCGAGCACCGCCTCGTCGACGTCGTCGAGCTTGTTGAGGTACAGACAGCCCGCCCCGATCCGGTGCTTGCCGAGCCGCGCCAGCAGCGGGCCCGACGCCGGGCCCCCGCCCAGTCCGTAGAGCGAAAGACTCGCCTTGCGCGGCGAAAAACCGACGGCGGGGGCGTCGCCCTCGCGTCCGGTCCCGTACTTGTAGTGATAGCGCCCGAAGCCAACGATGGTCGGGCCCCACATCTGCGGTTCCTGCCCCGTCGCTTCGGCCATCAGGGCCAACAGCCGGAGGCCGTCGCGCCGTCGGACGGGATGCTCGACGGCGGCCAGGAACGCCTCCACTGAGGCGCTGGAGGGCTGGGTCTTGTTTTCGCTCGTGTTGCGGGTTGCATTCGGGACCATGCGGGAAGTCTCACAGAGCCGGGCGCCCCTGTCAGCCCGGGCAGTGGCATGCCGGGGGGAACAGGGGAATAAAGACGTAGCTCCGCCGCTTCTACAGGTAGATGCAAATGCATACAGTTAGCAACACTGTGAATCAGCTACAGGAGCACACCGTGGAAACCCGTCGCATTACCGTTCTCTCCGCCGGACTCGGCGTCCCGTCGTCGAGCCGCCTGCTGGCGGACCAGCTGGCGGCCTCGGCCGAACGTCAGCTCGCCGCCGCGGGCTATGCCGTGACCGTCGACGTCCTCGAACTGCGGGACCTGGCTGTAGAGATTGCGAACAACTTCGTGACCGGATACGCCGCGCCGCGGCTGGCCGAGGCGATCGCGGGGGTCGAGGCCTCGGATGGCATCATTGCCGTCAGCCCGGTCTTCAGCGCCTCGTACAGCGGCCTGTTCAAGTCGTTCATCGACGTGCTGGATCCCAAATCGTTGGAGGGTAAGGCGGTCCTGTTGGGCGCCACGGCGGGTACCGACCGGCACCAGATGGTGCTGGACTTCGCGATGCGGCCGCTCTTCACCTACCTGCGCACCCGGACCGCCGCCACCGCCGTCTTTGCCGGCCCGCAGGACTGGGGATCGGCCGGCGACGGCGGAACGCCCCTCTCCGCGCGGATCGAACGGGCAGCGGGCGAGTTCAGCCGTCTGCTCGAAGGCGCGCAACCGCGGTCCCGGCAGGCCCCGCTGGAGTCGCTTCCATTTGAACAGCTGCTCGCCGGGATCTCCGGCGGCAACTAGGACGCGCAAAAAGGAGTGCTGTTCGGGCTAGGTGTTCGGCCTGCGGGCCTACCGGCCGCAGCCCGTCAGTCCTCGAGCAGGGCGATGAATTCGCGGGCCTGCTTGAGCGAGATGTCCGAGTGCCGGGTCAGGGCCGCGGCGGCGCCCTCGGCGTCGCCGCTCCGGGCCAGGGTGCGGATCCGGCCGTATATCTCATCGTTGAGCATATTGCTGCTGACTTCGCGCGTGACGTCACCCTTGCTGGCGATCGCCCGGTACCGGTAGGGAAAACGCTGCGGCGCATCGTCCTCCTCGTCGTCGGCCGGCTCCTCAGGCGCCTGCTGGGGCCGGTACGGCTGTGGGTGGGCAGCGAGGGCTCCTACGGCGTCCCGGGAGGCGCGGAGCCCTTCTCCGGTGGCTTCCAGATAGAGCTTGATCGCGCCCATGGCCTGGCCCTGGGCGATCAGAGCGTACAGGCGGCGGTGCTGCTCCTGGTCCAGCTTCGCGGCGGCAGTGCGCGCCAGCTCTGCTGAATTGCGGATGGGCTGCGGATCCTCGTCCTGCGGTCGCGGCGGCCGGCGGCGCGCCATCGCCCTGGCGGCGAGTACGACGACGACGCCCACGAGCACGAGGATCAGAAGGGGGACTAGCAGGGCTTCCATGGACTACAGCCGATCTACGTAATTCTTGGCGGTCAAGAGGTCAGCATGCGTGGCCTGGCGCAACAACTTGATGGCCTGGACTTTGTGGCCGGAGCGGGCCAGGGCCTGGAGTTGAAAAGTGAATTGAGGACTCAGTTGGCCTCCGGGCAGCACGGCCCCCAAGTAGCCGGGACGCCCTGCGTCGCTAAAGGAACTGCCACTGCCGCCGGCGGGGGTGCCCAGGCCGGCGCGGGCGTGCTCTGCCTGTTGCGACTGTTGCTGTTCATTCTGGCTGGGCCGCGTCGCCGCATCCACCCGGGCGCGGGCAGCCATGGCGGCCTTGACCTGAGCTTCGTAGTGGGCCCGGGACCGCATGGCCAGTTCCAGCTGGTAGCGCTCGGCGTCGGAGATGCCGAAATTGCGCGGCTTTAGCGCCGCGGAGACCGCCCACAGCACTGCGGCCAGGATGAGGGCGGGCAGCATGATGATCAAGACATCGCCCATGGCCAAAGCTTATGCCAGATAGCGGTTATCCACAGCACATTCCGGGGGCGGCATACCGGCCCCGTGGGATGCCGTCAATTTTCAGCCCTTCCGCATGACAAGCATCACAGTATGCGCATATCTGGGATGTTCTGTGCTCCGGCCGGCGGCACGGTATCCCCAGCCGGGAGCTGCAAGCTGTGGATGAAGCTTGCGAAAAATTGTTTTTGATCCACAGCCGGGCAGTAGCGTTTCTGCAGGTCAGGCCTGTGTTGGCGACGAAAGAATTTCTCTATCCACAGGCCGGCCCACAGGCTGTGCACAAGCAGGCGGCCTTAGTCCACAAGTTATCCACAGCTGCGGCGGCAGCCCGGGTTGGTGCCTGCCCGATCGGGGGATAACGTTGCGGGTGTCCAGCTTGGCGGCACCGAAATCCGGTCACCGCGGCACCGGCACCGCGACGCCGGCGTACCGGTTTCGGAGGGCAGCCGCGGACCGCCGAAGCACTACAGCACGGACAAATTGTCGGGGCCCGCTGATAGGAAGAAACCGGTGGATGGCTGCCGGACCGTGCGGCAGCTGCACCACCACACACGGCTCAGCGCCGCCGGCACACTTAATTCCACCGGCGCATTATGAAGGACGGCAGTTTTGTCAGTTACGCATCTGGACTCGGTCGAGGGCACTCGGGGCTCTGAAGGCAGCCGCAAGCCGCCCCAGGACATTCCCGCTGAGCAGTCGGTGCTGGGCGGCATGATGCTTTCCAAGGATGCCATCGCGGACGTCGTGGAAATCCTTCGCGGCCAGGACTTCTACCGCCCGGCGCATGAAACGGTCTATGAGGCCATCATCGACCTGTACGGCCGCGGCGAGCCCGCCGACGCCGTCACCGTCTCGGACGAGCTGACCAAGCGTGGCGAAATCAACCGGATCGGCGGCCCGGCCTACCTCCACGAGCTGATCCAGACCGTCCCCACCGCGGCAAACGCCGGTTACTACGCTGAGATCGTGGCCGAGCGGGCCGTCCTGCGGCGGCTGGTCAACGCCGGGACCAAGATCGTCCAGCTCGGTTACGGGCAAGATGGCGAGGTGGAAGACCTGGTCAATCAGGCACAGGCCGAGGTCTATGCCGTGGCCGAGCGCCGCACGGCCGAGGACTACGTCGTCCTCAAGGACGTAATGGAAGCCACCGTGGATGAGATCGAGGCCTCCGGCCATCGCGGCGAAGGAATGGTGGGCGTCCCCACCGGCTTCTACGAGCTCGACGAGCTGACCCACGGCCTGCACCCAGGCCAGATGATCGTTATCGCCGCCCGCCCCGCCGTCGGCAAGTCCACCTTCGCGCTGGACTTCGCCCGCTCCGCGGCCATCAAGAACAACCTCGCCACCGTGATGTTCTCCCTGGAAATGGGCCGGAACGAGATCGCCATGCGCCTGCTGTCGGCGGAGGCCACGATCGGCCTGCAGGACCTTCGCAAGGGCACCATCAAGGACGAGCAATGGTCCAAGATCGCCACCACGATGGGCCGGATGAATGATGCCCCGCTGTTCATCGACGACAGCCCCAATATGTCGCTGATGGAGATCCGCGCCAAGTGCCGCCGCCTGAAGCAGCAGCACGACCTCAAGCTGGTCATCCTCGACTACCTGCAGCTGATGAGTTCCGGCAAGAAGGTCGAATCGCGCCAGCAGGAAGTCTCCGAGTTCTCCCGGGCCTTGAAGCTGCTGGCCAAGGAACTCCAGGTTCCCGTGATTGCACTCTCGCAGCTGAACCGTGGCTCCGAGCAGCGCCAGGACAAGCGGCCCATGGTCTCTGACCTCCGCGAGTCCGGCTCGATCGAGCAGGACGCCGACATGGTGATCCTGCTGCACCGCGAAGACGTTTACGACAAGGAATCGCCGCGCGCAGGGGAGGCGGACATCCTCATCGCCAAGCACCGCAACGGCCCGACCAAGGACATAGTGGTGGCCTTCCAGGGCCACTACTCCCGCTTCGCCAACATGGCGGGGGACGCGGGCGGCGGCTTCTAGAGCAGGTGGTTGGGCAGCCGGTTGCCCGGCGCCCGGCCCCGGATCTCCAGCAATTCCCGGACGTGGGCGTGCAGCCGCCGGTCCTCCTCCGAGGCCGGGACCCACTGCGGGATCGGCACGGCGGCGCCGCTCCCGTCGCGGGCCACCATGACGGTCAGGCAGTAGGTGGTGAGGTTCAGCTCGTGGCCCTTGGGGTCCCCGGAGCGGACGTGTACGGCAACGTGCATGCCTTTCGTTCCGGTGTACACCAGCCGGGCCTCCACCTCCACCAGATCGCCGATCAGCAGCGGCCGGTAGAACCGCACGCCGCCGGAGAAGACCGCCACGGTGTCCTTACCGCAGTAGCGCGAGGCGCAGACGAAGGCGGCCTCATCGATCCACTTCATGACGGTGCCGCCGTGGACCTTGCCGCCCCAGTTCACATCCGTGGG
>NZ_JBFRFD010000054.1:0-10566 GCF_052114645.1 Arthrobacter sp. 2YAF22_2 | reverse complement strand
TGTGCATGGCCAGTTCGTCCCAGTGGCCGTGCGCCACCATSGCSGTGATCGTGACGGCGGAACGCATCTGGCGGCTGAGTCCGGGCCGGGTCCAGATCCCGCCCCAGGCAATCCGGGTGATCATGTCCTGGAAGTCCTCGGTGAAGGAATCCTTGTTGGTGTTGGCGCGGTCCACGTGCGCGGCACCCAGGACCTCGCGGCGGACCGTCATGCCGCCGTCGTAGATTTCCTGGCTGGTGGCGTCCGGCTGGACCACCCCGTTGCGCGCTGCGCCGCTCTTCCCGGTGCCGTTTCCGCCGCGGCCGGTCATTTCCCGGCCCCTGCGGACTCGGCCCAGGTGATCAGGGTGCGCAGCAGGTCGGCGACGTGGCCCGGCGCTTCGAACGGCGCCAGGTGGGCCACGCCCGCCAGGGTCGCCGCGTTCGCGGTGCCGCCGCCGGCGGTGATGCCGGCGACGATCTCCTCGGCGAACGACGGCGGGGCGACGGTGTCCTCGGCGCCGGCCAGGGCCTGGGTGGGGACCCGGATACTGCCCAGTTCGCTCCGCACGTCGAAGCCGGCGAGGGCCTCGCAGCAGAACGCGTAGCTGAAGCGGTCCGCGTCGCGCAGGGTGTGCAGCAGGCGGCTGCTGCGCTCGGGCTCGCGTTCCATGAAACCCGGCGCGAACCAGCGCTGCGCGGAGCCCACGACCATCACCGGGGTGCCCTGGGTGCGGACGGTCTGGGCCCGTTCCAGCCAGCCTTCCGGGGTGCCGATTTTCGCGCCGGTGCACTGCACGGACAGGCTCTTGAGCCGTTCGCCGTGCTTGATGCCCAACTGCAAGCCGGTGGCGCCGCCGAGTGAGACACCGGCGTAGTGGAAGCGCGCGCCGGGGGCGATCGAATCGACCAGCTCGACGACGGCGTCGGCCAGTTCGGCGACGGTGAAGGTCTCCGCGGCGGCCGGTGAGATGCCGTGGCCGGGCAGGTCCCAGGCGACGACGTCGACGTCGTCGCCGAGCAGGGCGCCGGCTTGGCTCCAGAGCAGGGTGGAAGTGCCCAGGGACGGGCCCACCACGAGGAGGGGCCGCTCGCCGAGCTCGCGGACGGGTGAGAGCAGGACGGCCTTGACGGTTGGTCTAACCACGGTTGGCACCTTTCGCTTCGGTCGGTTCAGTCGGTTCAGTGGGGTGGGCGGGAGGTCCGGCGAAGTCGGGCCACGCCGCGAGGATCCGCCGCGAGATCTCGGCTGCCTGGCCAAGGTAGTTGGCCGGGTCCAGCAGTTCCTCGATCCGCCGGTCGGAGAGCTGTTCGGCCGGGACGGCGGCCCGGAGCAGCTTCCGGTAGGTGTCCGGCTGGTCTGCCGCGGGCACCTGGAGGGTCTGGTCCACGACGTCCTGGAGCCGGCGCCGGCTGTCGGTTCCCAGCAGTGGCCCGACGGCGGCGGTCACCGCCTCGGACAGCAGCAGCGGACCGGACAGGTCGAGGTTCCGCCGCATGGCCGCCGGGAAGACCTGCAGGCCTTCGGTCAGTTCACGGAGCTGGCCGGCGGCGCCGAGGGCCAGGCGGAGCAGGGAACGCAGTGCGGGCCACTCACTGTGCCAGGCGCCGTCGGCGCGTTCGTCGTTGAAATTGGCTGCCGCGAGGTGCAGCTGGGCCGCCAGCGCCGGTGCCTGCAGCGCGGCGCTGCGCACCAGCACCGACAGTACCGGGTTTTGCTTTTGCGGCATGGCCGAGGAGCCGCCGCGGCCCGCGGCCCGGGGTTCGGCGAGCTCCGCCACCTCGGGTCGGCTCAGGAACAAGACGTCGGCAGCGATCTTGCCCGCGGCGTCCGTCACGGCGGCCAGGGCGTCGCCGAGCGCGGTGACCGCGAGCCGGTTGGTGTGCCACGGCGCCGGGGCCGCGGCTAGACCGAGGCGGGCGGCGAGCCGGTCGGCGAGGTCCAGGGGCGTCAGTGCGGAGCCGTCGGTCAGCACGGTGCCGGCGGCCAGCGTGCCGGCGGCTCCGCCGGTCTGCACCGGAAGTTCGAGGGCGCCGAGCCGGCGCGCCGCGGCGGCGAGCCCGTGGAACCATTGCGCTGCCTTCAGTCCGAAGCTGAACGGCAGCGAGTGCTGCGTCAGGCTCCGGCCTACGCAGAGGGTCTGCTGGTGCCGTGCGGCGAGGCCGGCGAGGGCCGCCGTCGCGCGGGTTACGTCGGTGAGCAGTTCCCGGACGGCTCCGGCGGCCAGCAGCATCAATGCGGTGTCAAGCACGTCCTGGCTGGTCAGCGAGGTGTGTACGGCCCGCGCGGCGCCGATCCCGGCGGTGTCGAGGGCCGTGACCTGCGTACGGAGGTCCGCGAGCAGCGGGATCACCGGGTTGCCGCCGCCCTGGGCGCGGACGGCGATGCCGGCGACGTCGTAGCGCTCCACGCCGGCGGCGGCCGCCACGAGGGCCGCCGCCCCGGCCGGGGCGAGCGACGCCTCTTCGAGGACGGCCGCCCAGCCGGCTTCGACGCGGAGAATGGCGGCGAGCACCGCCCGGTCGCCGGTCAGCGCCGCCACCGCCGGCGACGCCGACACCGGGCTGAGCAGACCGAAGTCGCCGTCCCGGCCGGCGTCGCCCTCTGTGTGCGGGGTCGTCACTTCGAGGCGTCCCCTGCACTGTCGGCTCCCGCGCTGGCTCCGTCGAAGTCGAGGAACACCGTCTCGTCGTCGCCCTGCAGCCGGATGTCCCAGCTGAGGCCGCCGTCGGGGTCGCGCTGCGCGATTAGGGTCTGGCGGCGTTCGGGCTCGAGCGAGGCGAGCAGCGGGTCCGAGGCCAGGGCCTCCTCGTTCTCCGGCAGGTAGACCCGGGTGAACAGCCGGTTCATCAGGCCGCGGGCGAAGACGACCACGGAGATGAACGGCGCGGCTCCCGGCTCGGTGGGGCCCGGGTTGACCGTGGTGAAGGTGAAGACACCCGTGTTGCCCACTGCGCTGCGACCGAAGCCGGTGAAGGTGTAGCCGTCGCGCACCAGTGAGCCGGTGCGCTGCGGGACCTTCCCCTCGGCGTYGGCCTGCCAGATCTCCAGGACGGCGTCCGGGACGGGGTGCCCGGCGCCGTCGTAGACCGTGCCCTGCAGGCGGATGGATCCGGCCGAACCGGGGGCCAGCAGCTCGCGGTCCTTGGCGTACGGCAGGGCGTAGCCGTAGAACGGGCCGACGGTCTGGCCGGGGGTCGGAATCAGTTTCGTGGGGTTACTCATGGTCGTCACCTTCCGCGCCCAAGGCCTCGTTTTCGGTCCAGGTCCGCTTGGACCCGGTCAGCACAATGTCCCAGTTGTAGGCCAGCGCCCATTCCGGTTTGGTCTGGTCGTGGTTGTAGGTGGCAACCAGGCGGTCCCGCGCGTCCTGGTCCACGATCGACTGGTAGATCGGGTCCAGGGCGAAGAGCGCGTCGCCGGGGAAATACATCTGCGTGACGATCCGCTGGGTGAACTCCTGGCCGAAGAGGGAGAAGTGGATGTGGGCGGGGCGCCAGGCGTTCAGGTGGTTCTTCCACGGGTAGGCGCCGGGCTTGATCGTGGTGAAGCTGTAGGACCCGTCGGCGCCGGTGATGCAGCGGCCGACGCCGGTGAAGTTCGGGTCGAGCGGTGCCGGGTGCTGGTCACGCTTGTGGATGTAGCGGCCGGCGGAGTTGGCCTGCCAGATTTCCACGAGCTGGCCCGCCACGGGCCGGCCGTCGCCGTCGAGCACCCGGCCGGAGACCAGGATCCGCTCGCCCAGGGGTTCGCCGTTGTGCTGGATGGTGAGGTCGGATTCCAGGGCGTGCACGTCCATGTGCCCGAACGCGGGCGAGTACAGCTCAATGGTCTCCGGGTCCGCGTGCTGCAGGCTCTTGGTCGGGTGGCGCAGGATGCTGCTGCGGTACGGGGCGTAGTCCAGCCTGGGCTGGGTTTCCGCCGGGGCGCCGTTCTGGCGGGCCTGGGCGTAGGCCTCGCCGAGGGCTTTCATCTCATCGCTGAGGATCTGTTGCGATTCCGCGGCGGTATCCAGGGTCGGAACTGCCTTTGCGGCGGCCTTCGTCGGGGCTTCGGGCGCTGCGTCGGACACGTCTTCGGTGATCGGGTCCGCGTTGAAAATTTCGAGGTTGATTTCTTCAGGCACAGCAGCCTCCTTTCGTTGGGTTGGGTGGGACGGTCCTGACCGGTGGGGTCAGGCGGTGAGTTTCAGCTGGTGCAGGTGGTCGTATTGGACGGCGTGCCGGACCGGGGCGTTGGGGGCGCCGTAGCCGTCGTAGGAGCCGCGGCGTTCCACCATTTCGAAAAACACGCTGCCCGCCGTGGCGGTGTAGAAGTGCAGGAACTCGCCGTCGGCGTCGCGGTCATAGAGCAGGTTCAGCTCGCGCAGGGTGGCCAGGAACGCAGGGTCCAGGTCGAAGCGGGCAGCCAGGTCCTCGTAATAGTTCGCCGGGATGCGCAGGAACTCCAGGCCGCGGCGGCGGGCGGCGCGGGCCGTCGCCACGAGGTCGTGCACCGCGAAGGCGATGTGTTCCTGGTAGGTCCGGCGCGGTGCGGCGCCGGCGGAGTCGGACTCCGGGCCGCCCTCCTGCTGGAGCAGCGGCGCCAGGTTCAGCACCAGCCGGACGCCCCGGTCGCGGGTGGTCATCACCTGGGACCGGACCAAACCGGTGGGGCTGGCCACCTCGGCGTACGGCTGCGGTTCCAGGGCCAGCGCACTGGTGTAGAAGAGCACGGCCTCGTCGAAATGCTGCCAGGGCTGGGCGAGGTTGATGTGGTCGATCAGGGCCTGCGGGGCGTCGGGCGCGCCGCGTCCCGCGCCGGATCCCGGGTCGCCGGCCGCACCGAACTCATCGACCCAGGCAGCCGTGCCGTCCGGGCTGCCCTGGCAGAGGAACACCTCGGTGGAATCCGGGGCGGCGAAGCCCTGGAAGATTTCCTCGTTGGCCTGGCTCTTGCGCGGCACCGCGGGGGCCTTGAGCTGTTGCGCCCGGGCGGCGGCGACCACGGGGGAATCGACGTCGAAGCCGATCGCGGCAATGGCAGTCTCCGCGGCGGCGGGGGCTTCCTCGTTGATGATCACGCGCGCCTGGCCCATGGTCCACAGTTGCACGTTCTTGGTCCGGTGCCGGCCGTTGAACGCGAATCCGAGCTGGCCCAGCAAGGTTTCCAGTGCGCCGGTGTCCGCTGCCCGCACTTCGGCGAAGTTGAATCCGGCCGGTTCGGCCACCTGCGGCAACGTGGCCAGCTCCATCGGATGACGACGGCGGCCGGCGCCCCGGGCGCCCTGGCCGGCCGGTTCGCCGGCTTCAGCCAGGGAGGCATGGGCGTCCAGCCACTGGGCGCTTTGTTCCTCGAGCCAGATCAGCGAACGCATCGCGTCCACGGCGGTGCGTTCGACGTCGGACTGCCGGAAGACGTCGTTGAAGACCTCGAGGGAGACCGGGCCGGAGTAGCCGGCCCGGACCACGTGGCCCATGAACTTGGCAAGCTCGAACTGCCCCTCGCCCGGGAAGACCCGGTAGTGCCGGCTCCAGGAGAGCACGTCCAGGGACAGCTTCGGGGCGTCCGCCACCTGGACGAAGAAGATATTGTCCGGGTTGAACCGCTCAATCGGTGCCGTGTCCCAGTCCCGGGACAGGATGTGGAAGGAGTCGAGGCAGGTGCCCAGGTTCGGGTGGTCCACCCGTTCCACCAGGCGGTAGGCGTGTTCGTAGTCATTGACGTAGCGGCCCCAGGCCAGGGCCTCGTAGGCGACCTTCACCCCGTGTTCGCCCGCCAGGGAGGCCAGCCGGGACAGCTGGGCGGCGCGCAGGTCGTCGTCGTCGATGCTGGCGGTGGCCACGTTGGAGCAGACCAGGATGGTGTCCACGCCCAGCCGGGACATGAGCCGGAACTTGGCCTCCGCGCGGCGCAGGTTGGCGGCGAGGAGGTCCTCCGGGACGCTGTCGAAGTCCCGGAAGGGCTGGTAGAGGTCGAGGCGCAGGCCCAGGTCCGCGGCCGTCGTCCGGATCTCCTCCGGGCTGAGCGAGGAGGTGACGAGGTCCTGCTCGAAGATCTCGATCCCGTCGAAGCCGGCGGCGGCGCAGGCCCGCATTTTTTCCTTCAGGGTGCCGGAGAGGCAGACGGTGGCGATTCCGGTGCGCATCAGGCTGCCACCTCCTCGGCGGCCACGAGCTCCAGGAAGTGGGCACGCATACGCTCCGGGTCGGCCTCCAGGCCGGTGAAGATCCGGAAGGCGTCGGCCGCCTGTCCCACAGCCATCCGGCCGCCGTCGAGCACCTCGCAGCCCTTGGCCCGGGCCTCCCGGACGAGTTCGGTCTCGATCGGCCGGTACACAATGTCCGCAACCCAGTGCCGCGATTCCACCAGCGACACATCCAGCGGGACGCCGGGATGGGCGGCCATGCCCACGGGGGTGCAGTGCACCAGGCCGTCGGCCAGCGGCATGAGCCCGGGAAGGTCCGCCGGCGTCCGCGACGTCACTTCGGCATCCGGAAAGTAGCCGGCCAGTTCCGCCGCGCGGGCGGCGCAGCGGGCGGCGTCAGTATCCACCAGGTCCAGCCGGCGGACCCCGGCGGTCAGCAGGGCGTAGGCGACGGCCGAGCCGGCGCCGCCGGCCCCGAGTTGCACCACACGGTCCAGCTTCGCCCCGGGCAGGCCCGAGCCGAGGGCAGAGGCGAAGCCGGAGAAGTCGGTATTGTGGCCGATGAAGCGGCCATCACGGATGATCACGGTGTTGACGGCACCGAGGCGGCGGGCGTCAGGGGAGATCTCGTCCAAGTGCTCAAGCACCAGTTGCTTGCAGGGATGGGTGATGTTCAAGCCGTTGAAGCCGAGCCGGTAGGCTCCGGTGAGGAGGTTCCCGACGGCCTCGCCGGGGAGGCTGAGTTCGGTGAGGTCGATGGGCCGGTACAGGTACCGCAGGCCCTGCCGATCGCCTTCCCTTTCGTGCATGAGGGGCGTGAGCGACGGCATGACGCCATCGCCTACCAGCCCTACGAGGAAGGACTCCGCTCGGTTGCTCATCCGTCTAGCTCCTTTGACAACGGCACTCGACGGGCGGCGCTGCGAGCGGCGGCCGGCCGGGTGATGGGGATTACATTACCGTAGATGTTCACATACTGCACTAGTGTTCTCATTACGAACATCGCTACTGCTGGGGAAGTCTGGCGGAGAGCTCGGACGCCGCGGCCTGGAGCAGCGGCACGAGGGCCACCAGGGCCTCCATGCTCATCCTGAAGACGGGAACGGCGGTGGCCAGCGAGGCGAACGCGTGGCCCTGGGCATTGAAGACCGGAACAGCGACGGCGCGCATGCCCAGCTCGTTTTCCTCATCCATCGTGGCGTAACCGCGCTGCCGGACCAGCTCGATCTCGGCGCGGAAGGCATCCCGGTCCGTGATTGAAAGCTCCGTCAGCGGTTCCAGCTCGAGCTCCTCCACCAGCTGGCGCCGGGTGGTGTCGTCGGCAAACGCGATGAGCGCCTTGCCCACCGAGGTGGTGTGCAGGGCGCCAAGGTGGCCCGGGTCGGAGGTGACCCGGAAGGTTTGCGGTCCGTCCACCTTGTTGACGGTGAGATGGTGGACCCCGTCGCGCACGGAGAGGATGGTGGCTTCGCCGGATTCCTCGGTGACGCGCCGCAGGATGGGCAGCGCGGTGCCAGCGAAGCCATGATGGTTGGAAACCCGCTGGCCCAGCTGGAAGACGCGCAGGCCCAGGTGGTAGCGGCGGCCGTCGGGCTCGTAGTCCACGAAGCCGTCCCTGGTAAGAGAGCCGAGCAGCCGGTAGGTGGTGCTGAAGGGAAGGTCGGCGCGGCGCGAAAGCCCGGCGGCACTGGCCCCGCGCGGCTCGTCGCCCAGCAGTACCAGCAGGCCCAGGGCCTTGCCCACCATGTCGGTGCGGGATTCCTCCCGGGCCTGCCGCGTGGGTTTTTCCGGCCCGGCAACCGCGTCGCCGGGATCGATGGCCGGCTCTGTGTCTTGGTTCACACTCATGTATCGATATTGCCACATGGTGAGAGCTATTGCTAGATGATGATTATTTTTGTTGACAAGTGATCGCCCTCACAGCCATGCTGGTTACATCGCACAAGTAGCTCCCACCATGTGGCTACTAGTCCGGGTCTTTCCTCGGTCCACCGGCTGCCGCACAATTGAAGCCACCGGCCGGCGGGACCTTTCCGATCCATCCGCGACAACGTCGTCACATCGAAGGAACACCATGAGCCAGACACTCCCGTCTACGACGCCGGGCACTGCCGCACCGGCCGGGACACCTAAGAAGGCAGCCCTCGCCAGCTTCCTAGGCAGCGCCGTCGAGTACTACGACTTCTTCATCTTCGGTTCCGCCGCAGCATTGATTTTCCCCAAGGTCTTCTTCCCGGACGCCGACGCGAACGCCTCGATCATGTCCTTCGCGACCTTCGGCTTCGCGTACGTGGCGCGGCCGGTCGGTGCCGTCATCCTGGGCCACTTCGGCGACCGGGTGGGCCGCCGGAAGGTCCTGATGTTCACGCTGCTCCTGATGGGCGCCTCCACGTTCGTGATCGGCTGCCTGCCCGACTTCAAGACCGTCGGCTGGTGGGCTCCCGTGCTGCTCGTGATCGCCCGGCTCTGCCAGGGCCTTTCCGCCGCCGGCGAGCAGGCCGGCGCCTCCTCCATGACCCTGGAGCACGCCCCGGACAACCGCCGGTCCTTCTTCACCTCCTGGACCCTGACCGGCACCCAGGGCGGCCAGATCCTTGCCGCACTCGTTTTCATTCCGGTGCTGGCGCTCCCCGACGAGGTCAAGTACGGCATCGGCTGGCGCATCCCGTTCTGGCTTAGCGCCGTCGTCGTCATGGTCGCGTTCTTCATCCGCCGCACCCTGCACGAACCGCCGGCCTTCGCGGAAGCCCAGAAGACCGCCCAGATTTCCAAGCTCCCGGTCGCCGACCTGCTCAAGCACCACTGGCGCGACGTCCTGCGCGTGGTTGCCTGCGCCTTCATCGCCGCTGTGTCGACCGTCTTCGGGACCCTGGCCATCAGCTACGCCAAGAATGTCGCCAATGTCGACGGCACCGTCACGCTCTGGCTCGTCGTCGGCGCCAACCTCGTCGCCCTCGGCACCCAGCCGCTCTTCGGCAAGCTGGCCGACCGGATCGGCCGCAAGCCGGTCTTCATTTACGGCGCCATCGCCAGCGCGGTGTTGACTCCGGTGTTCCTGCTCAGCCTCGAATCCGGCAGCATCCCGCTGATGTTCCTGGCCGCCATCGGATTCTTCTCCTTCGGCTACGCGGCCTCCAACGCCGTCTGGCCCTCCTTCTACGCGGAGATGTTCAGCACCAAGGTCCGCTTCTCCGGCCTCGCGATCGGCACCCAGCTCGGCTTCCTGATGGCCGGCTTTGCCCCGGCAATCGTAGCGGCGATGGGCGGCATCAAGCCCGGCGGCTGGGTCCAGATCAGCATCTTCACCGCGATCATCTCCGCCATCGCTGCCATCTCGGCACTGACGGCCAAGGAAACCTTCAAGGTTCCCACCAAGGAGCTCGGCCTGCGCTAGGTCGTCACTCCCACTGGGAAGGCCCGGTGTGTTCACCGAACATGCCGGGCTTTTCCGTGTGCTGACGCGCGTTTCGGTGCCGTGCGGCCGGAAGACATGACGGCCTACCGCGGCCGGGCGGGCGTTCCGGGGTTGAGCCGTGCGATTGCTGTGGAGAGGACGGTGGCGAATCCGCACCACGCGGCGTAGGGAGCCAGCGCGGCGCCGGCGCGGCGGTTCAAGTGGTGGGTCCGCCGGACCAGATCCGCACTGCTGAGCGCCAGCACGGCGCACTCGGCCGCGGCCAGCCACGGCCGTCGGGAGCGCCAGAAAAGCCAGCTCCACGCCGCGTTGAGGATGAGGTTTGCGGCGAGGGCGCCCTGATAGGCGCGGATGTCCCGCCTCCCGTCCTGCCCGTCGTCAGCATCCCGGCTGTCCAGCGCGACGGCGGAACTCACGGCGAGGTCCGCGTACAGCGCCGTCCAAACGACCGGGAAGGCAAGCGCGGGCGGCTGCCAGCCCGGCTTGCGCAGCCGCTGGTACCAGCGGCTGCCCGGATCCGTCGCCACCCCGCCGGCCGCTGCCGTCGCGGCAGTCGCGGCCGCGGTCCACAACACGGTCATCAGTTTCATCATTGATCCCCTATTCGTCTCATGGCCGGGCCGCCTCGGCCCGGCGCGCACAGCCGCTCGTCCGCTAGCCGGGACCGGCGCCCAGCACGGCCGCCAGGTCGTAACGCACCGGCTCCTCGAGCTGGCCGTAAGTGCAGGAGCCGGGCTCCCGGTCCGGACGCCAGCGGACAAACTGGCTCGTGTGACGGAACCGTTCGCCCTCCATATGGTCATACTTCACTTCCAAGACCCGCTCCGGGCGCAGGGGAGTAAAGCTGAGGTCCTTTCCTCCGCTCCAGCGGCTTCCCTCGGAGTTGCGCGGCGTGCGGGCCCCCTCCTCCTGCTTGGCCCAGGCCCACGGATGCTCCGCAAAGTCGGTGACCAGCGGCTGAAGCTCCTCGAACAATTCCTTGCGGCGCTGCATCGGAAAGGCGCCCACGACGCCCACGCTGGCAAGCACGCCGTCGTCGTTGTAC
>NZ_JBFRFD010000053.1:0-10723 GCF_052114645.1 Arthrobacter sp. 2YAF22_2 | reverse complement strand
CGTCAGCACCACGTACATGGTCTTGTCGTTCTTGGTGGTGGCCATGAAGACCGGGCCGGTGGTACGGCGGCGGTAGATCAGCAGGAGGATCCCGCCGAGGGTCCCCACCCCCGCGATCCCGCCCACCAACAGGGCGTTGAAGTGGTAGAACTCCTGGCTCATGCCCGCCGCCTGGGTCCAGGCCATCGGAATGACGAGGCCGAAGAAGTGCCCGGCGATCACGGCGAGCAGGCCGAAGTGGAACAGCGGCGAGGCGATCCGGAGCAGCCTGGACTCGTAGAGCTGAGAGGACCGGGTGGTCCAGCCGAACTGGTCATATTTGTAGCGCCAGATGAGGCCGCCCACCAGCACGACGACCATGACGTAGGGCAGCACGCCCCAGAGCACAATGTCCAGGGCGGAGAGTTCGACGGCGGACCCGGCCGCGGCTTCGAATGCCTGCATTCTCAGGCCCCCTTCACGGGCAGCAGGCGCGGATCGTACGGGTCCAGGCCCACCGCCTCGGTGGGCGGCCCGTAGCCGGCCATCCGCATCACCGCTTGCTCGTCCGCGGGCGATTTCCC
Source organism: Arthrobacter sp. 2YAF22_2 (assembly GCF_052114645.1). Lineage (NCBI taxonomy): Bacteria > Bacillati > Actinomycetota > Actinomycetes > Micrococcales > Micrococcaceae > Arthrobacter > Arthrobacter sp. 2YAF22_2. The sequence continues at coordinate 10,160 of NZ_JBFRFD010000053.1, read as the reverse complement.
GGGCAGTGTGGCACAGATGGCCTGCAGGATGCTGGCATGCGGGAGCTTGTCCCGGAGCAGGCCGAAGCGGAGCATCTCCAGACTTGCCCGGAACCGGCCCAGCAGGCCGCGGCCGGCCGCGAGGTCCACCAGTGCGGCGTATTCGAGCACCATCGGAAGGTAGTCCGGCAGTTCGCCGTGGGTGTCCACCAGGATGTCGCTTTGCCGGTAGGTCTGCTTGAAGTTGCCCAACACTTCGCCGCGGCGCCGGGTGTCCCCGTCGGTCCAGTAGGAAAGATGCAGGGCGTGCCGCTTTCCGAGGTCGAACTCGCGCACATAATGGGCCTGGATTTCCATGAGCGGCCGGGACTCCAGCACCTCCAGCACCTCGGCGAAGGCCTCCCCCGCGCCGTGAAACTCGGCCAGCGCGGCCCGCATGAGCGGGACCTTATCCAGCAGATCCTCATCCGGGTAGGACAGGCACCAGGCCGCCGCCATGTACACCACCTGCTCGCGCCGGCTCACGGCTGGTCCTCCGCCGCTGCGAGAGTTCCCGGTTCGCCACCGGGGGTCCGCCCCGGGAAGAGCCCGGGCGGCGCCCCGCGGCCGTCCCAGTTCAGCAGGTTGACCCGGCCATGGAGGCCGGAACCGGAGCCCATCTCGTCCGTGGTCTGCCGGTCGCGGAGGGCGTGGAAGGTTTCCACCGCCACCGGGACCGGCCGGCCGCTGGCCTCGCCGAACGGGGAGGAGTCCTGCATGCCCGGGCCGCCGTCGAAGTCCAGCGAGCAGCCCATCTCTTCCAAGTCATGGGCCTGCTCCACGTGCGCCTTGGGAATCACGTAGCGTTCCTCGTACTTGGCGATCGCCATCAGCCGGTACATCTCGTACATGGTCTGGCTGTCCATCCCCACGGCTTCCGGGATCGAGTCATCGGGATCGTTGCCCAGGCTGATGCCGCGCATGAWGGACCGCATGGCCGCGAGTTTCCGCAGCACGGCGGTGACGCGGTCCGTGTCCCCGGCGGTGAAGAGTTCGGCGAGGTACTCCACCGGGATGCGCAGCGCGTCGATGGCACCGAACAGGTTGCCGGCGTCCTCGCCGTCGTGCCCCTGGTCGCGCAGCAGGTCCACCACAGGGGAGAGCGGCGGGACGTACCAGACCATCGGCATGGTCCGGTATTCGGGGTGCAGCGGCAGCGCCACCTTGTAGACCTTGGCCAGGGCATAGACCGGCGAGCGCCGGGCGGCGTCGATCCAGTCCTCCGGGATCCCCTGGGTCCGGGCATCCGCCTGCACGGCGGGGTCGTTGGGATCCAGCAGGACGTCCATTTGGGCGTCGTAGAGCTCCTGCGGGTCCGTCACCGCGGCCGCCGCGGTGACGGCGTCGGCGTCGTACAGGAACAACCCGAGGTAGCGCAGCCGCCCCACGCAGGTCTCCGAGCAGACCGTCGGGAGCCCTACCTCCACCCGCGGGTAGCAGAAGGTGCATTTCTCGGCCTTGCCGGTCTTGTGGTTGAAGTAGATTTTCTTGTATGGGCAGCCGGTGACGCATTGCCGCCAGCCGCGGCACCGGTCCTGGTCCACCAGCACAATCCCGTCCTCCACCCGCTTGTAGATCGCGCCGGACGGGCAGGAGGCCATGCAGGAGGGGTTCAGGCAGTGCTCGCAGATCCGCGGCAGGTAGAACATGAACGTTTGCTCGTAGGCGAACTTGATCTTGTCTTCGGATTCGCGCCGGATTTTTTCCACGACCGGGTCCAGGTGGCCGTGCTCCGTGGAGCCGCCCAGGTCGTCGTCCCAGTTCGCGGACCAGGTGATCTTGGTGTCCTCGCCGGTGATCAGGGACTTGGGCCGGGCCACTGGGAAGTCATCGCCCAACGGCGCGTCCACGAGGGTTTTATAGTCGTAGGTCCAGGGCTCGTAGTAGTCCTTGAGTTCGGGCTGGACCGGGCTGGCGAAAATCCCGAACATCTTCTTGACCCGGCCGCCGGCCTTGAGCACCAGCTTGCCGCGCTTATTCAGCTCCCAGCCGCCGCGCCACCTGTCCTGGTCCTCGTACCGGCGCGGGTACCCCTGCCCGGGACGGGTTTCGACGTTGTTGAACCAGACGTATTCGGTGCCCGCACGGTTGGTCCAGGCCTGCTTGCAGGTCACTGAACAGGTGTGGCAGCCGATGCATTTGTCCAGATTCATGACCATGCCCATTTGAGCCATGACACGCATCAGTACTGCACCTCCTGGGAACGACGGCGGACGGTGGCCACCATGTCGCGCTGGTTTCCGGTGGGGCCAAGGTAGTTGAACGCGTAGGCCAACTGGGCGTAACCGCCGATCAGGTGCGAAGGTTTGACCAGCAGCCGGGTGACGGAGTTGTGGATGCCGCCGCGCCGTCCGGTGGCCTCGGACTTGGGCACGTCGATGGTTCGTTCCTGCGCGTGGTGGACGTAGACCACGCCGGCCGGCATCCGGTGGCTGACGATCGCCCGGGCCACGAGGACGCCGTTGATGTTGACGCACTCCACCCAGTCGTTGTCCTTGACCTCGATGGCGGCCGCGTCCGCCGGGCTCATCCAAACGGTCGGGCCGCCGCGTGACAGCGAGAGCATGAGCAGGTTGTCCTGGTATTCGGAGTGGATGGACCACTTGGAGTGCGGCGTCAGATAGCGGACCACCACCTCCATGGCGCCGTCCCGGCCGAGTTTGGGTTCGCCGAAGAGCCGGTGCATGTCCAGCGGCGGCCGGTAGATCGGCAGGGCCTCGCCGATGTCGATCATCCAGTCGTGGTCCAGGAAAAAGTGCATCCGCCCGGTCAGGGTGTGGAAGGGCTTGAGCCGTTCGATGTTGATGGTGAACGGGGCGTAGCGCCGGCCGCCGGTCTCCGAGCCGGACCACTCCGGCGAGGTGATCACCGGCACCGGGCCGGCCTGGGTCTGGGCGAACGTGATGAACTTTTCCTCGGAACCCTCGGAGAGGTCCGCCAGCTTCCGGCCGGTGCGGACCTCCAGATCCTTGAAGCCCTGCACGGACAGGGCGCCGTTGGTGGTCCCGGAAAAGGCCAGGATGGCTTCCGCCATTTTCGCGTCGGTATCAATTGCCGGCCGGCCGTCGGCCGCCCCGCCGAGCATCACGCCGTTGGAGCGGCTGAGCCGCTGCAGCGGTCCGGCGAGTTTGTAGGTGACGTTCTTGACCGTGAAGCCCAGTTTGTCGGCCAGCGGCCCGACGGCGGCCAGCTTGTCCGCGATGGCGGTGTAGTCCCGCTCCACGACGGAGAAAATGGGCATGTTCTGCCCGGGGACAGCGGGAATGGCCGCGTCCCGCCAGTCCCGGACAACACCGCCGGGCTGGGCGAGCTGGCCGGGCGTGTCGTGCTGCAGCGGCACGCTGACCAGGTCCCGGCGGACGCCCAGGTGGGTCTTGGCCTGCCGGGAGAACTCCTGGGCCAGCAGGTGGAAGGTGTCGAAGTCCGTCTTCGTTTCCCACGGCGGGTCGATCGCCGGGGTGAAGGCGTGCACGAAGGGGTGCATGTCGGTGGAGGACAGGTCGTGCTTCTCGTACCAGGTGGCTGCCGGGAACACCACGTCGGAGAGCAGCGTGGTGGAGGTCATCCGGAAGTCGGCGGAGACCAGGAGGTCCAGCTTCCCCTCGGGCGCCTGCTCGTGCCATTTCACGTCCCGGGGCTTGAGGCCTTCGGCGTGGTCCTTGCCGAGCACGTTGTTGTGGGTTCCCAGCAGGTTCCGCAGGAAGTACTCGTTGCCCTTGGCCGAGGAGCCGAACAGGTTGGAGCGCCACAGCACGAGGGTCCGCGGCCAGTTTTCCGGGGCGTCCACGTCTTCGATCGCCGGGTTCAGGGTGCGGTTCTTCAGGGCGTCCGCGATGAAGCTCGGTGTGTCGGATGCGGTGCCAGCGGCGACGGCGGCTTCCGCCTCATCCGCGAGGTCCAGCGGATTGCGGTCAAACTGCGGGTAGAACGGCATCCAGCCGAGCCGCGCGGACTGCGCCATCGCGTCCGCGGTGTGCATGCCGTCAAGGGCACCGGTGGACAGCGGGGACTTCAGCGCGTCCGCCGAGTAGCCGTCCTGCCGCCACTGGTCCGTGTGCATGTACCAGTAGCCGGTGCCGATCATGGTCCGCGGCGGCCGCGACCAGTCCAGTGCGTTCGCCAGGGACACCCAGCCGGTGGCGGGCCGCGTCTTTTCCTGGCCGACGTAGTGCGCCCAGCCGCCGCCGTTGCGGCCCATGCAGCCGGTCAGCATCACCAGTGCCAGCACGGCCCGGTAGGTGGCGTCGCCGTGGAACCACTGACAGATGCCGGCACCCATGATGATCATGGATCGGCCCTTGGACTGTTCGGCGTTACGGGCAAACTCGCGGGCCACCCGGATGCAGGCCTGCGCCGGGACGGAGGTGATCCCTTCCTGCCACGCCGGGGTGTAGGGGGTCGCCGCGTCGTCGTAGCCGCCGGCCCAGTCCCCCGGCAGTCCGCCGCGGCCCACGCCGTACTGGGCCAGCATCAGGTCGAACACGGTGGTGACCAGTTGGCCTTCCACCTCGAGGACGGGCACGCCGCGGCGCAGCACGCTGCCGGCGCCGCCGGCGTCCTCGAAGCAGGGAAGCAGGATTTCCGCGCTGTTTTTGGAGACCTCGCGGAGCGACAGGGCCGGTTCGATTCCTTCCAGGTCCAGGTTCCATTTGCCCTCGCCGCTGGCGGAGTACCGGAACCCCATGGAGCCGTTGGGGACCGCGGGCCGGCGGGCCGCCTTGTCGTACAGCACGGTGCGGAAGGCCGCGTCCTCGGCCAGGGACTCGGCCGGGAGGTCCCGGGCGGTGAGGAACTTCCCCGGGGTGAGGGCGCCGTCGTCGCGCCGTTCCAGCCGGACCAGGAACGGCAGGTCCGTGTACTGCTTCACATAGTCCGTGAAGAACGGGACCTCGCGGTCCACGAAGAATTCCTTCAGCATGACGTGGCCCATCGCCATGGCGAGCGCGGCGTCGGTGCCCGCCTGGGCGGGGAGCCATTCGTCGGCGAACTTGGTGTTGTCCGCGTAGTCCGGGCTGACCGTGACCACCTTGGTGCCTCGGTACCGCACCTCGGCCATCCAGTGCGCATCCGGGGTCCGGGTCACGGGGACGTTGGAGCCCCACATCATCAGGTAGCGCGCGTCCCACCAGTCGCCGGATTCCGGGACGTCCGTCTGGTCGCCGAAGACCTGCGGGCTGGCCACGGGCAGGTCCGCGTACCAGTCGTAGAAGGACGTCATCACCCCGCCGATCAGCTGGATGAAACGCGTCCCTACCGCGTGCGAGACCATCGACATCGCCGGAATCGGTGAGAACCCGGCGCAGCGGTCCGGTCCGTAGGTCTTGATCGTGTTGACGTGCGCGGCGGCGGCGATCTCGATCGCCTCCTGCCAGGAGACGCGGACCAGGCCGCCCTTGCCGCGGGCCTGCTGGTAGCGGCGGCGGCGCTCCGGGTCGCCCACGACGTCCGCGAAGGCCAGCACCGGATCGCCCAGCCGGGCTTTGGCCTCCCGGTACATTTCCACGAGCACGCCGCGGGCGTACGGGAACCTGACCCGGGTGGGCGAGTAGGTGTACCAGGAGAAGGCCGCGCCGCGGGGGCAGCCCCGCGGCTCGTATTCCGGGCTGTCCGGGCCCACGGAGGGGTAGTCGGTCTGCTGGGATTCCCAAGTGATGATGCCGTCCTTGACGTACACCTTCCAAGAGCAGGACCCGGTGCAATTCACCCCGTGCGTGGAGCGGACCACCTTGTCGTGGCTCCAGCGGTCCCGATAGAAGATGTCGCCCTTGCGTCCGCCTTCCCGGAACACCGCCCTTCCGTCGTCGGTCTGGTCCCATTTCGTGAAGAATCGGCCCAGCTTCAACATCGCATCCGAGGCGGGTCCGTCCAACCCCGCAGAGCCTCCGGCAGTCATCCCCTCAAGTTATGGGCCTGCATCAGGCCCGGATAGGGCCGTATGACCTGCCCTAGCGCGCGTGGTCCGGCCGGGGTGTTGCTAGGCGAAAGACTCCAACTCCACCCCGGCCTGCTCCAGCGCGGCGCGGACGGCGGTGGCCGCGGCCACCGCACCGGGGGTGTCGCCGTGCAGGCACAGGGAATGGGGCGTGAGCCTGACGACGGTTCCGTCAACGGCTAGGACTTCGCCTTTGAGGGCCAGGCGGAGCGCCCGTTCGACGATCTCGTCGGGGTCCTCGATCACCGATTCTTCCTCCAGCCGGGGCACCAGAGTGCCGTCCGGGAGGTAGGCGCGGTCGGCGAACGCCTCATGGAATACGGGATGGCCGGCCTCCCGGGCGAGAGCCAGCAGGACCGAGCCCTCCAGGCCAAGGATCGGCAGTCCCGGGTCGTAGGCCTGGACAGCGGCGACGACGGCCGAAGCCTGTTCGGCGTCGTGCACCGTGCGGTCGTAGAGGCCGCCGTGCAGCTTGACGTAGTCCACCGAGGCACCCACGGCGTGGGCCACGCCGTCGAGCGCCCCGAGCTGGTAAAGGACCGACCCGAACAAGTCGTCGAAGGTCATGTCCATGGCCCGGAGGCCGAAGCCGCCCAGGTCGGGGTAGCCCAGGTGGGCGCCAACCTTGACGTCGAATTCGTAGGCGCCGCGGCAGGTGTCGAGCATGGTGACGGGGTCACCGCCGTGCACACCGCAGGCCACGCTTGCGCTGGTGACGAGCGGGAACATCGCCGCGTCATCGCCCATGGTCCAGGAGCCGAAGGACTCCCCAAGGTCAGCGTTCAGATCCATAGGTACCGCCTTTCGGTGCCGGGTTCCCCGCCAGGATCGCCCGGTCCGCGTCCGCCCCAGCGGCTTCGCCGGCCGTGCCGGACGTCAGCTCCCCGGGGATGGTTTCCGGCAGGTCGCCGAAGGCTTCCTTGGCGTTGTCGATGACGGCGCGCCCCATTATCCGGTTGCCGACGCCGCCGACCACCGCRCCGATGCCGAACGGCAGCGCCCGGCCCAGCAAAGCGGTGCCCTGGCGCTTGAGCAGGTTTCGCAGGAAGGCGTGCTGGATCCGCTGCCGCACGGAGCCGAAGCCGATCAGCGGGCCCCGGCGCGCGAACAGCGTGCCCCAGGCCTGCGTGGGCCCGGAGCCTCGGCCGGCCGCTTGGCCGCTGAGGGAACTCAGCAGCGCGGTGCCTTCCTCGCCGAGCATGATGGCCATGACCAGGGTGCTGGCTCTCTCGGGATCGACCATCCGGACGCCATGGAGTTCCGCGAGCGAGGTTGCGTACAGGGCGGTGGCCTCCAGGAAGCCGACAGTCGCCGCGGCTGAGAGCCCCAGGGCGGCCACGGTGCCGACACCGGGGATGACTGCGGAGCCGCCGACGAGGGCGCCGCCGCCGGTGACCGCCGCCAGGTAGTTGCGTTCCAGGATGGCGGCGAGTTGCGCCGCGGGGGCGTGCGGGTGCTTCCGTTGCAGCCGGCGCAGGTTCGCGAGGACCAGCGGCCGCTGGATTTCCACCGCGCGCAGAAGCATGTTGTGGACGCCCGGTTTGGGCTTGCCGTCGGCGTCGAACATTGCGCTGTGGGCGGTCTTCTGGGCAATTCTCATTGCCGGGTTGCTGCGCTTGGCCATCATCGCCTCTCCGTGAATCATAAGGGTGCTGAACTTTCGTCCGCCCTTAACACTAGGCCACGACACAACCGGCCGCCCGGGCGGCCCCTCGTTCCCCGGCAACCGCCGGCAACTGCCGGCAACCGCCGGCAACCGCCGGCAACTGCCGGCAACCGCCAAAGCCTGGGCTACTTCTTGCCGGCCTTGAGGTCGGTGACGATCTTGGCGATCCGGCGGGATCGGGTTTCTGCCGTTTTGGCGTCTGCGATCGGCTCGACGTAGCGCCGCTGGGCGCTGTAATTCAGCGTCGCGTAGAAGGCCTTCGCCTGGGGTTCCGCGTCCAGGGCGGCGGCGAGGTCCTCGGGGACGTCGATGACCCGCGGCAGCGTGTCCAAGGCGATGTCCACCTCCACAGTGTCCCCGGCGGCGGTGCCGGTCAGTTCGCGGTTGGCCGCGCTGACCCCCACCATGTTCTGGCCGCCCATCACCGCGATGCTGCTGCGGTAGCTTCGCCCGTTGATGGTCACGACCACCGGTGGGCGCCGGCCGGCACCGAGTGCACGGACGATCTCCTCCGGGACCTCGATGCCCGCCTTGGTATCGCTGCCCTGGATGGTCGTTGTGAATTTCATGTTCACAGTATGCCTCCCGCCCGCGGTCGACGCCGGGACGCACGGCGTCGACCAGCTTAGGTCAGGGGTCGATTCGGCGTACCTCGATCGGCCACAGCCTCGCCTCTCCGAACTTGGCGGCGATTTCCACGGCGCGGCCCATGTCCGCGCAGTCGACAATGTAATACCCGGCGACGATTTCCTTCGTCTCTATGAACGGACCGTCGGTCACGCTGTAAGTACCGGAGTTATTTCGTACGAATTTGGCTTCTTCGCCGAGCTCATGGGCCTCGACAAACTCTCCGGTCGCCCGGAGTTCCTGCTGCACGGCAGCGTGGGCCCGCATAATGGCCTCGATCTCGGACGTCGGGAGTTCGTTCCAGGTCTCAACGTTGTTTTGGATGAGCAAGAGGTGTTTCATTTTCTCTCCTTCCCGGCGGCAGCCGGGCGCTTGGTCGGGTCGGATTCAAATGGCCGCGCAGGCCCTGTGCTGGTTTCGGCCAGGCGTCTGCTGAGGTAGCGGCGTTCCGCCTCGGACGGTGCGAGGTCCCGGGCCCGCTGATACTCCCGGCTGGCCTCTGTCCTTCTGCCGAGGCGGCGCAGGAGGTCAGCTTTCGCGGCCGGCACGAGGTAGTACCCCTCGAGCGAACGTGCCTGGTCCAGCCGGTCGATGAGGTCGAGCCCCGCCGCCGGTCCTTGGGCCATGGCGACGGCGACGGCGCGGTTGAGCTCAATGACCGGGGACGGGGCAATCCGCGCAAGATCCTCGTACAGCAAGGCCACTCGTGCGTAGTCGGTACTCCCGGCATCGGGGGCCGTCATGTGGCACTCGGCGATGGCGGCCTGGACACGGTAGCTCCCGGGCCCGGTCCGGCGGGCCACGCCAACCCGGTCGGCAGCGGCCAGCAGCGCCACCGCCTCCGCCGTCGCCGCCCGGTCCCAGGATCCGCGGTCCTGATCCTCCAGCGTCACCAGGTCCCCGGCGGCGTCGGTGCGTGTCCTGCGCCTGGCGTGGTGGAACAGCATTAGCGCCAGGAGACCCAAAGCCTCGGGTTCTTGCGGGGCGCCCTCCAGCAGCGCAACCAGCAGGCGGGTGAGGCGGATCGCTTCCCGGACAAGGGGTTCGCGGCCCAATGCGTCCCCGCCGGTGGCCGAATAGCCCTCGTTGAACATGAGGTAGAGCACGGCCAGTATCCCGCTAGTGCGCTCGTGGATTAGCTCGGGCGGCGGCACCCGGTACGGTATTGCGGCGTTCCGTATCTTGGCCCGGGCCCGGACCAGCCTTTTCGACATGGTGGCCTCCGAGACCAGGAACGCCCGTGCGATCTCAGCCGTCGTCAGCCCCGCGACCGTGCGCAGCGTTAATGCCACCCTGGCTTCGAGCGGCAGGGCCGGGTGGCAACAGGTGTGGATCAGCCGCAGCCGGTCGTCGTCGGCCGCCGTATCGCTGCCGCCCTCGGTTGCCGCCACCTCGAGCTCGGCAAGAACCGCCAGGTCCCGGACCGCCCTCTTTTCACTGGCCGCACTCCGCATCCGGTCGATCGCCCGGTTCTTGGCCACGGTTGTCAGCCACGCCCCCGGATTCCTGGGGACTCCCCGCTCCGGCCAGTCGACGAGGGCGCGAGCAAACGCATCCTGGACACAGTCCTCGGCGAGGGTCCAGTCGCCGGTGATGYGGATCAGGGTGGCTGTGAGGAGCGCGGTTTCATTGACGGAGGCAGCCTCGAGGGCGGCCCGCGCCCCTGTCAGCCCCGGTTCCAAGCCGTCAGTCCTGGCATCATCAGCGTCGCGCTCCGGCCGGGCGGCTACAGCCCGAGCGGCCATACGGGCCTGATCTCGATCTTGCCGAACCGTGCCATCGGGTGTTTCGACGCCACTTCGATGGCCTCGTCGAGATCCGCGCATGCGATAACGTCATAGCCCGCGATCCACTCCTTCGTCTCCGCAAACGGCCCGTCCGAGACCACCACCTCGCCGCCGCGCACGGTGACTGTGG
>NZ_JBFRFD010000052.1:0-10723 GCF_052114645.1 Arthrobacter sp. 2YAF22_2 | reverse complement strand
CATCTGTCCGGTGAAGTGCCCACCCTGCCCCGACGAAAGTTCTTACGTGCGCCGACTACTAGCAATTCTTATCCCCGGACTGCTGCTGCTCACCGCTTGCGGCGGGCAGCCCGCCGCTCCGGAACCTACCAGCCAGTCCGCCGGCGAGACGGCGAAACTGGACTCGCTGAAACTCACCGACAACGGCGACAAGAAGGCTCCCGGCGTTGAGTTCACCAAACCGCTGGACGTCACGCAACCGACCGTCAAGGTCGTCGATGAGGGCAGCGGCGACCGCGTCAAGGCCAACCAGGTCGCGGACATCTCAATCGTCGCCTTCAACGGCAAGGACGGCTCCACCGTCGAGGACACCTTCCCGAAGGATCCCGAAAAGCTTGAGCTGAACGATGATCTCAAGACCAACAGCGCGATCATCTACAACGCCTTCGTCGGAGCCAAGGTCGGCTCGCACCTGGCCCTGGCCGTCCCCGGCCAGGCCGCCGCGGAAGGCGCTGAACCCCAGCCCTCCCAGCTGCTCGTCATCAAGATCCTCGCCGCGAAGGACGCGGCTCCCGTCCTCGACAAGCCCGAGGGCGACGCCGTGACCCCGCCGGCCGGCCTGCCGACCGTAAAGGAAAACGACAAGGGCGTTCCGGTCATCTCCGTCGACGGAGTGGCCGCACCCAAGGCCCTCATCTCGCAGGACCTGATAAAGGGCAAGGGCCAGGCCGTCAAGTCCACCGATACCATCACGGTGAACTACGTCGGCGTGGCGCTGGCCGGGGGCAAGGTCTTCGATTCCAGCTTCGACAGCGGCAAGAAGGCGACCTTCCCGCTCACCGGCGTGATCAAGGGCTGGACCCAGGGCCTCGACGGCAAGACCGTCGGCTCCCGCGTCCTCCTGGTCGTCCCGAAGGACCTCGCCTACCCTGATGCCACTGCCGCCAGCGGCCAGCCCCAGGGCGACCTCGTGTTCGTCGTCGACATCCTCGGCGTCAAGTAACCAACACCCACCAAGCAACCACAAAGGAGCAACCATGTCGTTTGGACAGCGCAACCTCGACCGCCAGAAGCCGGAAATTGACTTCCCCCAGGGCGACGTACCCACCGAACTCGTCATCACCGACCTGATCGAAGGCGACGGCCCCGAAGCCAAGGCCGGCGACACCGTTTCCACCCACTACGTCGGCGTCGCTTGGTCCACCGGCGAAGAGTTCGACGCYTCCTGGGGCCGGGGCGCACCGCTCGACTTCCGGGTCGGCGTTGGCCAGGTCATCCAGGGCTGGGACCAGGGCCTGCTGGGCATGAAGGTCGGCGGCCGCCGCCGGCTGGAGATCCCCTCCGAGCTGGCCTACGGCTCCCGTGGCGCGGGCGGAGCGATTGGCCCCAACGAGGCCTTGATCTTCGTCGTCGACCTCGTCGCCGTCCGCTAAGGGCCCGCCACAGCGTAAGCACGGCCCGGACCACCCGGGCCACCCTGTCGCCGGAGCGCGGTAACAATCGGAAAGTTCTTCCGGCTGTTGCCGCGCTTTCGCGTTTTCGGCGCGGGGTCTTTAGTACCCTTGCGGAGTGTCCGCCTCACGTACTGAACGCCTCCTGAACCTGCTCATTGCGCTACTCAACACCAAATACGGGCTGCGACGCAGTGAACTGCGCCTGAAGGTCTACCACGACACCACCAGCTCCGAGGCCGCCTTCGGACGGATGTTCGAGCGGGACAAAGGCGAACTGCGGGCCTTCGGTTTCGAGGTCGAGACCGTAACCGACACGGGCTGGGGCTCGGACGATCCGGCGACCACGCGGTATCGGATCGGCAAGGAATCCAACCGGCTGCCGGACGTGAGCCTGACCCCGGCCGAGTGCACGGTGCTGATCCTGGCGGCCCAGCTGTGGGAGCAGGCTGCCCTTGGCTCCGCCGCCCAAAACGCGGTCCGCAAGCTGCAGGCGTCCGGCGGTCTGGTGGACCCCGAGCTTCCCCCGGGCGTCCAGCCCCGCATCCGGCCGGCCGGGCAGGCGTTCGAGGACCTCGTCGCCGCCGTCCATTCCCAGCACACCGTGACGTTCAGCTACCTGGCCGGCAGCACCGGCCAGGAGGAGGAGCGCACGGTTGAACCCTGGGGCCTGGGCAGCCGCTTCGGACAGTGGTACCTGGTCGGTTACGACCGCGCCCGTGCGGACAAACGGTTCTTCCGGCTCTCGCGCCTCACCTCCGCCGTCACCCTCCTGGAGCACGAGGCCTTCACTCCGCCGCCGGCTTTCAATGTCCGCGAACAACTCGMCGCCCTGCCCGAGTTGCCCGTGCGGCACGCCGTCGTCGACGTCGCCGCCGGGGCGCTGCTGGGGTTGCGCAAGCACGCCCTGGCGGGCTCCTCGGGCGCTGATGAGGCCCCCGTCCCCGATGGCTACGACCGCCTCAGGGTGCCGTACCGGGACGCGGAGACCCTCGCCGAAGAACTCGCTTCCTACGGTCCGAAAGCCGCCGTCGTCGACCCGCCGGAGCTGCACGCCGCCGTGCGTCGGCGCCTGGCCGCCGCCGCCGCGTTCGCCTCCGCGCCGGTCCCGCCGATCGACTTTCCGCGCTCGGGACCGGCTCAGCGGACCCGTAAACGCACCTCCGAGGACCAGCTCAAACGGATGCTGCAGCTGGTCCCGTTCCTGGTCCACAACCAGGGGCTACACATCAGCGAGGTCGCCGGTCGTTTCGGCATCACCCGCAAGGAACTCGAGGACGACCTGCGGATCCTGATCTGCTCCGGACTCCCCGAAGGCTACCCGGACGATCTCCTGGACATCCGGTGGGACGACGACCACGTTTACATCATTCAGGACCTCGACCTCACCCGTCCGGTCCGTTTCGCCGTGGACGAGGCCTGTGCCCTGCTAACCGGCCTGGAAGCCCTCAACGGGCTGCCCGGGCTCGCCGAGGGAGGCGCCCTGGAGTCCGTCACCCTCAAGCTGATGGCAGCAGCAGGCGAAGAGGGCCTCAAGGCAGCGGCGGTGGCTGGACCCGAGGTGGCGCCGGAGGACTCCGCCACCCTCGAAACGGCCCGCGACGCCATCCGCAGCGGAGCGCAGCTGCGGCTGCGCTACCTGGCCCCGCAACACGACGCCGTCTCCGAACGCGACGTGGACCCGCACCGGCTGTATTCGCTGGACAGCACCTGGTACCTCGAGGCCTACTGCCACTCGGCACACGGGCTGCGGAACTTCCGGCTGGACCGGATCCAAGACCTGCAGCCCAACGGACTCCCGGTGTCGTCGGCCGCCGACCCGGCCGACGGTTTTCCGGTAAAGCTGTTCACCCCCAACGACGACGATGTCGTGGTGGTCCTGGAGCTGACCCGGCAGGGCGCCGGCCTGGCGGACGACTATTACGCCGAGCGGACAGCGGCGCTTCCGGACGGCAATCTGCTGGCCGAAATCCGCTTCGGCAGCGCGGACTGGCTGCCGATGTTCGTGGCCCAGCACGGCGGCACCGTCCGGATCCTGCAGCCCGCAGACCTGGCTGACGCCACCCGCGGGTGGCTCGACGCCGCCCTGGCACGGTACGAGGACTCCGCTGCACGCCAGCTAGACTGAACAGCATGCCTTGGTGGTCCTGGATCGTAATCTGGATAGCGCTCGTTGCGTTGTCGTTGCTCTTCATCGGCGTGCTCGGCGTCCGGCTGTTCCGGCAGTTCATGGCCACGGCCAAGGAACTGGGTGAGGCCGGGGACCGGTTCGCGAACTTCGCCTCCGACCCGCTTACCTCCGGTTCAGCCGTTGTTCATCTGGCCGCCGTAGGCTCGGACGGCGGCGGGGCGCCTCGTCCGGGAGCCGCACCCGGAGCGGCCGTTTTTGCCCAGCCTGCACTGATGCGACATGATTATGACGCATCCAAGACGGCTCGGCAGGAAGCCCGGCGGCTGCGTCGGATACGGCGCAAGGCGGAGCGTGGACAGCCCCAGGCGCTGCGCGACATCGACCTCCGTAAGACGTAGGATGTACTCAAACGAAAGGACCACCCGGCATGAGGCTTGAAGGCTGGCATCTCATCATCATCATCGTCCTGGCATTGGTGCTTTTCGCTGCACCGAAGCTGCCGGGCATGGCCCGCAGCCTGGGCCAGTCGATGCGGATTTTCAAATCCGAGGTCCGCGAAATGAAGAAGGACGGCACTGCGGAGACGAAGGATGACTCCGACGCCGTCGAAGGCAAAGTGGTGAACCACCCCCGGTCCGCCGGCACCGAAAGCCGCCCGAGCGAGGGAACTGACGTTCCGCCGCCGAGCCGCGCCTAGAACCACATGGCAGTAACCATGAACCGCCGATCGAACCCCGAGGGCCGGATGGCGCTCCTCGATCACTTCAAGGAGCTGCGGAACCGGCTCTTCAAGTCGGCGATCGGCGTCGTCGTCGGCACCGTGATCGGATTTTTCCTCTACCAGCCGATGCTGGCGGCGCTGACCAAGCCGATCCGAGACCTGAATGAGCAGCAGGGCCGGCAGGCCTCACTGAACTTCGACGGCGTGGCAAGCTCCTTTGACCTGATGATCCAGGTGTCCGTGTTCCTGGGCCTGATCGTCGCGAGCCCGGTGTGGATCTACCAGCTCTGGGCGTTTATCGTGCCCGGGCTTCACAAGAAGGAGCGGCGCCTGGCGTTGTCCTTCGTGGCGGCCGCCGTGCCGCTGTTTGTCGGCGGCGTACTCCTCGCCTGGCTGGTGCTGCCCAATGCGGTGCGGGTCCTCACGGAGTTCACCCCCTCGGGCGGCTCCAACTTCATCAGCGCGCAGGTGTACCTGTCCTTCGTGTTGCGCCTGTTGCTGGCCTTCGGCATCGCCTTCCTGCTGCCGGTGGTGCTGTTCGGGCTGAACCTCGCCGGCCTGATTACCGGCCGCCAGCTGCTCAAGAGCTGGCGAATCACCGTGTTCCTGGTCTGCCTTTTCGCCGCGATGGCGGCCCCCGGTGCGGACGCAACGAGCATGTTCTACCTCGCCGTGCCGATGCTGGTGCTCTTCTTCACCGCGATCGGGCTGTGCCTGCTCAACGACCGCCGGCGGGAGAAGCGCACCGCCCGCGTCGCCGCCGAGACGGAGGCCACCGCGGACTTGGCCACTCCCAGCTCAGAGCTGGAAAATCTCTAGCCCTTGGCACACTAGGCTGGAAGCATGTCCTCACTACCCGGGCCGGAGTCGCCGTCCGAGCGCTACCGCGCCAGCGCCGAGCGGGCCGCAGAAGCCAAAACGTACCTGGGCGGCTTCACCCGCTCGCTGGCGTTCGACCTCGATCCCTTCCAGCGCGAGGCATGCCTGTCGCTGCAGGCGGGCCGCGGCGTCCTGGTGGCGGCACCCACCGGTGCCGGCAAGACGATTGTGGGGGAGTTCGCTATCTACCTGGCCCTCCAGCGGGGCCTGAAAGCGTTCTACACGACGCCGATCAAAGCGCTGAGCAACCAGAAGTACGCCGAGCTGGCGGAGAAATACGGCGCGGCCCAGGTGGGACTGCTGACCGGCGACACCAGCATCAACGGTGAGGCGCCCGTGGTGGTCATGACCACCGAAGTGCTCCGCAACATGCTCTACGCAGGCTCGGACACCCTGGAGGACCTGGGTTTCGTGGTGATGGACGAGGTGCACTACCTCGCGGACCGGTTCCGCGGCGCCGTCTGGGAAGAAGTGATCATCCACCTCCCCAGCGAGGTCCAGGTGGCGTCGCTTAGCGCCACGGTCTCCAACGCCGAGGAATTCGGCGCCTGGCTGGACACCGTGCGCGGCCAGACCGACGTCATTGTCTCCGAACACCGTCCCGTTCCGCTGTGGCAGCACGTCATGGTGGGGCGCAAGATCGTGGACCTGTTTGCCGGCGACACCAGCTTCGATGAGATCGCGGCCGCCGGCGAAAACAACGTGGCCGCAACAGCCGAAGCCGGTGCCAGCGCCGTCATCACCGAGCGGGCCGGCTTCGAAGTCAATCCGGAACTGCTCTCGATGGCACGCGCCGAGAGCCAGATGAACTTCCGCGGCCGCTTCGGCCACGGCGGCCGCAACCAACGGCAGCGCAACCAACGAAACCAACGGGACGAAGCCCCGCAAGGCGGCACCCGCAGCCCGGTCCGGAAGGCCAGCCGGCCGCAGGTCATCGCCAGCCTGGACCGGATGGACCTGCTGCCTGCCATCACCTTCATCTTCTCGCGCGCCGGCTGCGACGCCGCCGTGGCGCAGTGCGTCTCCGCCGGGCTCTGGCTGACCACCGAGCAGGAACAGCTCATTATTGCCCGCCGGGTCGACGAGGCAGCCCAGGACATCCCCTCCGACGACCTGGACGTGCTGGGCTTCTGGAGCTGGCGGGACGGGCTGCTCCGCGGCCTGGCCGCGCACCACGCCGGCATGCTGCCGACATTCAAGGAAGTGGTTGAGAAACTCTTCGTGGACGGACTGGTCAAGGCCGTATTCGCCACCGAGACCCTCGCGCTGGGCGTCAACATGCCGGCGCGCTGCGTGGTGCTGGAAAAGCTGGACAAGTTCAACGGCGAGGCGCACGTCAACATCACGGCGGGGGAGTACACCCAGCTGACCGGCCGGGCAGGACGCCGCGGGATCGACGTCGAGGGCCACGCCGTCGTCCTCTGGCAGCCGGGGACAGATCCGGCGGCCGTCGCTGGCCTCGCCTCCCGGCGGACCTATCCACTGAACTCCAGCTTCCGGCCGACCTACAACATGTCCATCAACCTTGTGGCGCAGTTCGGCCGGCCCCGCGCCCGGGAAATCCTGGAATCCTCCTTCGCGCAGTTCCAGGCTGACCGCTCCGTCGTCGGGCTGGCAAAGCAGGTCCGCGGCCGGGAAGAATCCCTCGCCGGCTTCAGCAAGGCCATGACCTGCCACCTGGGCGACTTCACCGAGTACTCCCGGCTGCGGCGGGCGCTGTCCGAAGCGGAGAACAGCGCCGCGAAGGGGACGTCCCGGGCCCGGAAGTCGGTCACCGAGGACTCCTTGAGCCGGCTGCTGCCCGGCGACGTCGTGGACGTCCCTTCGGGGCGGGCGCCCGGCCTCGCCGTCGTCCTGAGCTCGGACCACCACTCACGCGAACCGCGTCCCGCGGTCATGACCCTGGACAACCAGCTGCGCCGGATCGGCCTGCACGACGTGGAAGGTCCGCTCGCCCCGATCACCCGGGTCAGGATCCCCAAGTCCTTCAACGCCAAGGTGCCCAAGTCCCGACGGGACCTGGCGTCCTCGGTCCGGAACGCGATGCGGGATGGCCGGCCGCCGGCCCCGCCGAACCGCAATGAGGACTTCGGCCGGGCCGCCGCGCTGCCGAACCTGGAGAAGAAGATCACGGAACTGCGCCGCGAGCTCCGCGCCCACCCGTGCCACGGCTGCAGCGAGCGTGAGGACCACGCCCGCTGGTCCGAGCGCTGGTGGAAACTCCGCCAGGAGACGGACGGCCTGATCCGCCAGATCCAGGGCCGGACCAACACCATCGCCAAGACCTTCGACCGGGTCTGCGGGGTCCTTTCCGCCTACGGTTACCTCGAGACCTCGGATTCCGGGGCACTCTCGATCAGCCCGGACGGCCAGCGGCTCCGCCGGATCTACGGCGAAAAGGACCTGCTGATTTCGCAGTCGCTGCGGTTGGGCGCCTTCAACGACCTCGACGCCGCCGAAGTCGCGGCGCTGGCCAGTGTCCTGGTCTACCAGGCTAAGCGCGAGGACCGCGGCCTGCGGCCCAAGATGCCCAGCGTCTCGCTGGAGTCCGCGGTCGACACCGTCGTCCGGGAGTGGTCCGCGCTCGAGGACGTGGAGGAATCCAACAAGCTGCCGCTGACGGGCGAGCCCGAGCTGGGCCTGGTCTGGCCGATCTTCAAGTGGGCCAAGGGTCGGCACCTCCAGGAGGTGCTCAGCGGCACGGACCTGGCCGCCGGAGACTTTGTCCGCTGGGTCAAACAGGTTATCGACCTGCTGGACCAGCTGGCCAAGATCCCGGGCCTGGAACCGCGCGTTGCACGGCTCTGCGCGGAAGCGATCAGCCTGGTCAAACGCGGCGTCGTCGCCTACTCGGCCGTCGCGTAACCGGCCGCTGACAGCCGCCCACCCTTACTACCCCGCCCGGCTAGCTTCTCCAATCCGGAGAGCACGTCCGGCCCGCACCTCCGGCCACCGCCGGCCCCCAGTTACGAGGAGTCCCCAGCATGACCGTTTCACCGTCCGAAGCACCTAAGGCACCGCGCAAGGTGACGCTGTACCGCAACGGATCCGTCTACACTGCTGCGGATCCCTTCGCTACTGCCATGCTGGTCGACGGCGACACGGTGGCCTGGGTCGGCGCCGAACAGGCCGCCACCTCCATCGCCGACTCCTCGATGGAAGTCGTCGACCTGCAGGGCGCCCTCCTGGCCCCAGGTTTCGTGGATTCCCACGTGCACCTGACCGAGACGGGGATCGCGCTGGACTCACTGCAGCTGGGCGGTGTCCGCTCCGCCGCGGAACTGCTGGACGCCGTCGCCGGTTCCTCAGTGTCCGGTTCCGGCGCGGGCGGCACGGTGCTGGGGCACGGCTGGGACGAGACACTCTGGGCCGACCCCACCCTGCCCAGCCGCGAGGAGCTGGACCGCGCCGCGGGCGGCCGCCGCGTGTACCTGTCCCGGGTGGACGTGCACTCGGCCCTGGTGTCCGCCTCGCTGGCGGCCGACTCCGGGCTCGAGGGACTCGACGGAGATGGAACAAGCGGCCAGGTCAAACGCGCCGCCCACATCGCCGCGCGCCTTGCCGCGCGTAAGCTGTCGGCCGAAGCCCTGCTCGGCTACCAGCAGGCCGCGCTGGCCGAGGCGGCCGCCAACGGATATGTGGCGCTGGCCGAAATGGCGGCCCCGCACATCGGCGGCGTCGCAGACCTGCAGCTCGCCGCCGGCTGGAACGCCGCTGACCGGACCGGCCGTGCCGTCCCGGAGATCCTGCCCTACTGGGGCCAGCTGGCCGGTTCGGCGGACCAGGCCCGCGCCATTCTCGAGAGCCTCGGCGTGGCGGTGCTGGGCCTGGCCGGGGACCTGAACATGGACGGCTCGATCGGGTCGCGCACCGCGGCGCTGCGCGGCGACTACACCGACGCGCCGGGGGAGCGGGGCAGCCGATACCTCTCCGTCGACGAGGCCGCCGCGCACGTGGCAGCGTGCTCCATCCTCGGCATCCAGGCTGGTTTCCATGTGATTGGCGACGCCGGCCTGGACGCTGCGCTGGAGGCCCTGGACGGGGCCGCCGCCGAGGTCGGCGAACAGCGCGTCCGCGCGGCCGGCCACCGCCTGGAGCATGTCGAACTCGCCGGCCCGGACGCCATCGCCCGGCTGGCGAAGTACTCGGTGACGGTCAGCGCGCAGCCCGTCTTCGACGCCCGCTGGGGCGGGCCGGACAGCCTCTACGCGCGGCGGCTCGGTTCCCGCCACACCGCCATGAATCCTTTCGGCTCCTTCTACTCCGCCGGGGTGCCCGTCTGCTTCGGTAGCGACAGCCCGGTCACCCCGCTGCGACCGTGGTCCAGCGTCCGCGCCTGCCTGGAGCACCACAACGACGCCGAGCGGATCTCCGCGCGGGCCGCGTTCCTGGGCCACACCAGGGCCGGCTGGCGGGCCGCCCGGTACCGGGACCCGATGGCGGGCCAGCTCGTCCCGGGTGCGCCGGCCAGCTTCGCGGTCTGGGAAGTCGAAGAACTGATGGTCCAGGTGGCGGACGGGCGGGTCCAGTCCTGGAGCACGGACCCCCGTGCCCGGACGCCCCTGCTGCCGGCGCTGGACACCGGCAGCGATCCTGTCTGCCTGCAGACGGTGCGGAACGGCGTCGAGCTCTTCTCCAACGGCTTGCTGGGAAACTAGGCACGCCGGGCGCCGGTCCGCTGACTGACTATACTGGGGAGCTGTGCCTGTCTTCGGCTGATAGCCGGTTGCCCTGGCCCTTCGACCCGCCCCCTTAAAGGAAAGGCCTCGCTGTGCGTGTCCTCACGATCATCCCGACCTACAACGAGCTGGAATCGTTGCCCAAGACCCTTGGGCGCCTGCGCACCGCCGTGCCGTCCTCCGACGTCCTGGTAGTTGACGACAACAGCCCCGACGGCACGGGCCAACTGGCGGACGGCATTGCTGCCGAGGACGGCCAGGTCCACGTCCTGCACCGCGAGGGCAAGGCGGGGCTCGGGGCGGCGTACATCGCCGGCTTCAAGTGGGGACTCGACGCCGGCTACGACATCCTCGTGGAAATGGACGCCGACGGCTCACACAAACCGGAGCAGTTGCCGCAGCTGATCGAAGCGGTGGAACAGGGCGCAGACCTCGCCATGGGTTCGCGCTGGGTCCCCGGCGGCAGCGTGGTGAACTGGCCGCTGTACCGGCAGGCTATCTCCCGCGTCGGCAGCACCTACGCGCGGATCATGCTGGGCGTCAAAATCAAGGACGTCACGGGCGGCTTCCGCGCCTTCCGCCGGACCACCCTTGAGAAGCTCAATCTCGATTCGGTGGACTCGGTGGGCTACGGCTTCCAGGTGGACCTCGCCTGGCGCGTGGCCAAACTGGGCCTGACCATCGTGGAACGCCCCATCACGTTCGTGGAGCGCGAACTGGGAGCGTCGAAAATGAGCGGCAACATCGTCGTCGAAGCCATGATCAACGTCACCCGTTGGGGACTCACCGCACGCTGGAACACCCTTAGCAGCAAGCTCTCCCGCAAGTAGCAGACGTACCCGGCCGGACCGGTTCGGCACGCACAAAGGGCCGGCCCCGCACC
>NZ_JBFRFD010000051.1:0-10724 GCF_052114645.1 Arthrobacter sp. 2YAF22_2 | reverse complement strand
GCCGCGGGAAGTCTAGGATGCAGCGGCTCAGTGGCACCTGAACTGGCTTACTGGCTCACGGCAGAGAATGAGGACTTTCAGTGCAGAACTTCCAAGGTGTAGGCGTCAGCCCCGGCCGGATCATCGGCACCATTCGCCAGATGCCCAAAGCGGTCAGCGAGCCGCCGGCAGGCGAGCAGCTCCCGGCCGGCGTCTCCGCCGAGGACGCGACGGCGGCGCTGAAGACGGCGGCGAAGGCGGTCCACGACGAGCTCAAGGCCAGGTCCGAGACGGTCAGCGGGGACGGCAAGGCGGTGCTCGAAGCCACCGCGCTGATGGCAACGGATACCATGCTGCTGAAGTCCGCCGCCAAACTGATCGGCCGCGGCACGTCCAACCAGCGAGCCATCTGGGAGGCCGGCGCTTCCGTCTCGGAGATGCTGCACAACCTCGGCGGCTACATGGCCGAGCGAGCCACCGACGTGCTGGACGTCCGTGCCCGGATCGTGGCCGAACTGCGCGGCGTCGCTGCACCGGGTATCCCCACCTCCGGCACCCCGTTCATCCTGATTGCCGAAGACCTTGCTCCGGCGGACACGGCCACGCTTGACCCCGAGAAAGTGCTGGCGCTGCTCACGGCCGGCGGCGGCCCGCAGTCCCACACCGCCATCATCGCCCGCTCTTTGGGGCTGCCCGCCGTCGTCGCCGCCGCGGGCGTCGACGCGCTCCCGGACGGCACGGAGGTCTACGTCGACGGCGCCGCCGGCACCATCGTTGCGGAGCCGGACGACGCCCAGCGCGCCGCCGCGGAAAACTGGGCCGCGACAGCGTCGCTGCTGGCCGCCTTTGACGGTTCCGGCACGACGGCGGACGGCCACCTCGTACCGCTCCTGGCCAACGTCGGCGGCGCCAAGGACGCCGTAGCCGCCGCCGGGCTCAACGCCCAGGGCGTAGGCCTGTTCCGGACCGAGTTCTGCTTCCTCGAACGGGACACCGAACCCACCGTGGACGAACAGGCCGCCGCGTACAAGGGCGTCTTCGACGCCTTCCCCGGCAAGAAGGTGGTGCTCCGCACCCTCGACGCCGGCGCGGACAAGCCGCTCCCGTTCCTGACCGACGCCACCGAGCCCAACCCGGCCCTCGGCGTCCGCGGCTACCGGACCGACTTCACCACCCCCGGTGTGCTGGAACGCCAGCTGCAGGCGATCGCCCGGGCGGAGCAGGATTCCGAGGCGGACGTCTGGGTGATGGCGCCGATGATTTCAACGGCGGAGGAGGCCGCGCGCTTCGCCTCGCTGTGCGCCGCGGCCGGGATCAAGACGCCGGGCGTCATGGTGGAGGTTCCGTCCGCGGCCCTCACGGCGGAGGCCATCCTCCGGGAGGTGGGCTTCGCCAGCCTGGGCACCAACGACCTTACCCAGTACGCAATGGCCGCCGACCGGCAGCTGGGCCCGCTGGCGGCACTGAACACCCCATGGCAGCCGGCCGTGCTCCGGCTGGTGCGCCTCACGGTGGAGGGTTCCGCCGCGGAAGGCCACGCCAAACCGGTGGGCGTCTGCGGCGAGGCCGCGGCGGATCCGGCCCTCGCCGTCGTGCTGACCGGACTGGGAGTGACCACCCTGTCCATGACCGCGCGCTCCATTGCCGCCGTCGCCGCCGTGCTGAAGACGGTCACGCTGGCCGAGGCGAAGGAGCTGGCCACCCTGGCCCTTTCCGCCCCGAGCGCCACCGAGGCGCGCGCGTGGGTCCGGGCGAAGCTGCCCGTGCTGGAGGAGCTGGGCCTATAACCGGGGTGCCGCGCTGACGGGGGCGCTAGGATGCACTCCATGACACTGATTGCTCCCCGGGTGACGGCCGGGCTCCCTGCCGATGACGCACAAAAACTGCAGCACGCGCTCAACGGCAGCACCGACATCACGGTGTTCGTGGACGGCACTGTGCACCGCCTGCCGCCGTCGGCGCGGGACGCCGTCGTGGACCTGCTGGGCCGCTTCAGCCGGGGCGAGTCGGTCACGGTCAGCAGCGTGGAGGAAATGCTGACCACGTCAAAGGCCGCTGAGCTCGCGGGCATCTCGCACACGTACCTCCGGAACATGACGGACCGCGGCGAAATCCCGGTCGAATATCGCGGCACGCACCGGCGGATCCGGCTGGCCGACATCATGACGTGGCTGGAAATCCAGAAGAAGAAGAGCGTGGCGGAGAAGGCAGCCGCCCCTGCCGCGGGCGGCGCCCCTGCTGACAGCAAAGATGGCGGCGGCGCGGATGCTTCGTGACGGCGTGATAAGGATCAAACAACGATCCCGGCCGGGCGCGGAAACGCGGCAGAGTCCGGGGTTACGCTTGAATCGTGGGTAAGTTCAGAGGGTGGCACATCCTGGCCGGCATTGCCGCCTTGGTGCTCACCGGCATCCTCGGAACCGCGATGGGATTGAACTACACCGCGGCCTTCATGGCCGGCTGCGTCGCGTTCGTGGCCGTGGCACTGTGGACCGACAGCCGGATATCGCGCCGCAGGCAACACGGGGCGCGGGAAACCGCTCGAGAGACAACCCGGCCGTCTGCGCGGCCAGTCGCGGCCCGCCCGGACGGCGAGCAGGATCCGGTCCTCCGGGACGACCGCTAACCCCAACCTTCAGATCCTCGGCCGCACGGCCCAGCGCCGGGCCTTCAGCGCCGCGTGCAGCTCCAGCCGGACCATCCCCTTGAGCGGATCGACGCCCAGCACCTGCCGGATCCGGCCGAGCCGGTTATAGATGCTGCTCCGGTGCAGGTGCAGCTTGGCGGCCACCTCCTGGACCGAGCTGTCGTTGTCATAGAAGAGTTCCAGCACGGGGAGCAGTTCACCGTTGCGGTCGTGCTCCTCCAGCATCCGGAAGTACACGGAGCCGGCATCCGCCCACGCGCCGGCACCGCCGCCCACGGAGGCCAGCAACTGGTACAGGCCGGTGCCGCGGGAGTCTACGAGTTCACCGAGCTGGGGGTCCACAGCCGCGGCCTGCGCCGCCTGGCGGGACTGCCGGTACGCCTCGGCCAGCTCGCGCGGGCGTGCGAACCCCTCGGACGTGCCGAGGATGATCCGGCGGACCGGCCGGCCGCCGCGCTTGGCAAGTTCCAGCTGGTAATGCACCAGGACCTGGGCGTGGTCGGCCCGTCCGGTGGACTCCTTGAACAGCACGACGGCGTGCGTCTCCGTCCCGGCGCTGAACAAGGCGGCATCCACGCCGATGGTGGCCTGCAGGGCGGCTGAGCGGTGGATCAGCGTGGCGGCGATAGGGTCCGAGCCCTCGGCCCAGCCGTCCGCGTCGAGGACCGTCACCAGCTGCCACGGCCCGCGGCCCTGGACTTCCTTCCAGCCCGCGACGGCGGCGACGGCGTTTGCCTCGCCCCGGCAGGCGGCAAGGAACTCCTGTTCGCGCCGCCGGCGGAACTCGGATTCGGCGGTGTTCGAGTCCAGGAGCAACGCGGACAGCTGCTCCAGTTCGCGTTCCACGTCCGGGAGCTGGGCCAGCACGGAACCGCCGGTGTGTTCCTCGGCGTCGAGCTGGACCCAGAGATAACCCACCCGGAACCCGCGGACCAGCAGCGGTACGCAGACCCGGCCAAGCATTCCCAGTTCCTCGTTCGCCGGCACCACTACCGGGCGTACCGCCGTCGCGATGCCGTGCGAGAGTTGCCAGGCGCTGACATCCACCGGAACGCGCTTGCTGAGCAGGAAGTTCACSCGGACSCGGTCCGCATGCGACTGGTTGGAGCTGTAGGCGAGSAGGACGCCGTCGAGGTCTTCGAGCGAAAGTCCGCGGCCCAGCCTCAGGGCCACGTGCTCCACGAGTTGCTCCACATCCGGCTGTTGCATGCTGCCACATTACTGCCCCGGCGGTCCGGCGGCGAAGGAACAAGCCGACGGACAGCAGGCGACACCTGACGTTCCGTGAGTCGACACATGTCGAGCTTGGCTTTTCAAAATTCCCGCAATCACGGGGATCGGCCCCGCAGCGGGGCCGGACGGTCTGTAGCCTGCCTCACAGCCGGTTCTATTCTTGAACCACAACTTCCCCCGCAAAACCCGGCCCACCGGCCGCCAGCACTGGAGCCCCAAAATGATCATCGGTGTCCCTAAAGAAATCAAGAACAACGAATTCCGCGTGGCCATCACCTCCGCCGGGGTGCACGAGTTCCGCACCCACGGCCACACCGTCTTGGTGGAGCGCGGCGCCGGCCTGGGTTCCGGCATCACCGATGAGGAATACGCCATCGCGGGCGCCGAGATCGTCGCCGACGCCGATGACGTGTGGACCCGTGCCGACATGGTCATGAAGGTCAAGGAACCGGTCAAAGCCGAATACCACCGCTTCCGCAAGGGCCTGATCCTCTTCACCTATCTCCACCTGGCCGCGGAGCCGGAGCTGACCCAGGAGCTCATCAACACCGGCGTCACCGCGATCGCCTACGAGACGGTCCAGGACGGCCGGTCCCTGCCGCTGCTCGCCCCGATGTCCGAGGTGGCCGGCCGGCTGTCCGTCCAGGTCGGCGCCACCTCGCTGATGGCACCTGCCGGCGGCAAGGGCGTGCTGCTGGGCGGCGTCCCGGGCGTGCGTCCGGCCAAGGTCGTGGTTCTGGGTGCGGGCGTGGCCGGCACCAACGCCGCTGCGATGGCCCTGGGCCTCGGCGCTGACGTCACCATCCTGGACATCAACATCAACCGCCTGCGCGAGCTCGATGCCCAGTACCAGGGCCGGCTGAAGACGGTCGCGTCCAACGCCTACGAGATCGAGAAGTCCGTGGTCGATGCCGATCTCGTGATTGGTTCCGTGCTCATCCCCGGCGCCAAGGCCCCGAAGCTGGTTACCAACGAGCTTGTCTCCCGGATGAAACCCGGCTCGGTGCTGGTGGACATCGCCGTGGACCAGGGCGGCTGCTTCGAGGACACGCACCCGACCACGCACCAGGAACCCACGTACAAGGTCCACAACACGATCTTCTACTGCGTGGCGAACATGCCCGGTGCGGTGCCGAACACCTCCACCTACGCGCTGACCAACGTCACGCTGCGCTACGCCGTCTCGCTGGCGAACCTGGGCGTCAAAGCCGCCTTCGAGCGCGACGCCGCCCTCGCCGCCGGCCTGAACATCGCCGCGGGCAAGGTGGCCCACCACTCGGTCTCCGAGGCGCACCAGCTGCCCCTCGTCTCCGACTGGCACCAGCTGGTCTCCGCGTAGCGAATACCCCGTCGGCTGCTCCGTAACCGCCCTTTTGGACCTCCAGAAGGGCAGTTACGGAGCAGCCGTTTGGTGTTTAAGTCCGTGTCAGGCCAGCGCCCGGGCCTGTTCGATCAGCTTCAGGACCTCGACGGCGTCGTCCGGGTTTACCGGGACGGGCAGCGCCGAGCTGGCCCCGCCGTCGTGAAGCTTCTCCGCCAGAATCCGGTAAAACTCCGGATAGGCGCCTCGTTCGTTGGGCAGGCGCTCCAGGTGGCCGTCGCGGCCCAGCAGCCCGGCCCACTCCCGGTCCTCCACCCCGTAGTCGGCGTCCAGCGGGCCTCCGCCTGCCGCCAGGTAAGGCTCCTGCGGGTCGACGCCGTGCTTCGTGAAACCGCCTTCGCTGCCCAGCAGACGGAACCGCGGGCCCTGCTGGGCGCAGAGCAGGTTCATCGAGAGGTGGCTGGTGACCCCGGATTCGTGCCGGAGGGCCACGAAGACGTCGTCGTCCGCAGGTGCGCCGGGCCGACGGGCTGCCAGTTCGGCGTAAACTACAGCGGCGGGGCCGAAGAGCTGCACAGCCTGGTCCAGCAGGTGGGTGCCGAGGTCGAACAGCACCCCGCCGCCGTCGTCGGTGCCGGCCGCCGCCTTCCAGGCCTTTGTGACCTCGGGCGACCAGCGCTCAAAGCTTGATTCGTACCGCGTGACGGGGCCCAGGACGCCGCTGTCCAACAGTCCGCGGACGGTCAGGAAATCCCCGTCCCAGCGCCGGTTTTGGAAGACGGTGAGCACCCGGCCGAGCCGCGCGGCGAGTCCGATCAGTTCCGCGCCTTGGTCGCTGCGCACCGTGAAGGGCTTATCGACGACGACGTCGAGGCCAGCCTGCAGTGCGGCTTTCGCGAGCGGGTAGTGGGTGGCCGGCGGCGTCCCCAGCACCAGCAGGTCCAGACTGCCGGCCAGTTCGAGGATCTCCGCGGGAGTGTCGACGATCCTGGCCGACGGGTAGCGGGCCGCGGCGGACGCCGTCCGGCCGGCGTCGGACGTGGCGATGGTGTCCAGGGAAAAGGCCGGGTTGGCTGCGATGAGCGGGGTGTGGAACACGCTGCCGGAGAGGCCGAACCCGGCTACGGCGGTGCGGATGGGCCGGGTGGCGTCAACTGTCATGGCACCACGCTACCCCCGCCCACTCACCCGACGCTCCCTCAGATTTCGCAACAAATCGGGCGACGCTCCCCCAAAAGGTGAGGGAGCGTCGCCCGAAAAGCGGCTAGAAGTGAGGGAGCGTCGGAGTGGGGTGGGTTACTTCTTTTCCCAGCCGATGGTGGTCCAGTCCGGGACCTGGGACAGGCTCTTGAACAGCGAGGGACCGTAGTTGGCGAGGCCGGTGCGCGCGAAGGAGATCTGCGGACCGTTCATCACCACGCCCATGGAGAAGTACTTGGCCATGTGCTTCTTTTCAACGTCCATGGCCGCCTTGTTGCGCTCAGTGTTGTCGGCAATGGTGGAGAGCTTCTTGATCGCCGCATCCAGTTCGGCGTCGCCCAGCTTGTTCTCGTTGGTCTTGGAGTCGTAGAACTGCTTGACGGAGTCGGTGGTGTCGGCGCCGACGGTGTAGCCGGAGACGCTCAGAAAGAAGTCGCGGCTGCCCAGGACCTTGCCGAAATCGGCGGAAGCCCGCTGGTCGATTCCGACGTCCATGCCGCCGGCCTGGAGCTGCTTCTGCAGGGTCTGGGCAAACGCCAGCGTGGTGGGATCGTCGCCGAAGTTGCTGATCTTGAAGGCGGCGGGAACCCCGTCCTTTTCCATGAAACCGGCGGCGTTGGCCTTGTAGCCGGCGTCGGTGAGGACCTTCTTGGCGGCGTCGGGGCCGGTCTCCGTGACCGGGTAGTTGTCCTGGTAGTACGGGGAGAACGGCAGCAGCATCATCGATCCGGAGCTGGTTTCGTCCCAGTTCAGGCCGTTGAAGCGGACCTTCCGCAGCGCTTCGCGGTCCACGGCGGTGAAGATGGCCTTGCGGATCGCGACGTCGGTCATCGGCGCCTTCTGGGCGTTGATGTTCAGGCCCCCCGCGAAGAGGCGCTGGCCGCGTCGGACCTCGGAGTTCTTGGTGCCGTCGAGCTGCTTGTACGGGGTGATGGTGTTGGCGGAGACGCCGTCAATTTCACCGTTCTTGAAGGCGGCGATCTGGGCGCTGCTCTCGAGCTGGCGGAAGACCACCTTGTCCAGGACCGGCTTGGCACCCCACCACTTCTCGTTCTGGGCGAGGGTGACGGTCTTGGCGGCGGCGTCGTACTTGTCCACCTTGAACGGTCCGGCCATCCATTCCGGGTGCATATCGCCGGTGAAGCCGTCGTTGAAGATCTCCGGGGTGTTGACCGCGGGGTGGATCAGGCCGGTGAACAACGCGTCCAGCGGGTAGACCGGCTGGCTGGTGGTGACAACAACTTCCTTGTTGCTGGAGCCGGCCTTGACGGAGTCCACGAATTCGTAGGCGCCGGACGTGACGATGTCGATGTCCTTGTTCTGCCCGTTGAGCATTTTCCAGGTGTTTTCGAAGGTCTTGACGTCGATCGGTGTGCCGTCGTTGAAGGTGGCCTTGTCATTGACCTTGATGGTGATGGTCTGCTTGCCGTCCTTGACATCGCTCTTGACGTCTTCGCAGAAATCCTTGTTCGGTGTGGCGGTGCCGTCGAAGTCGAAGTTCCAGCACCCCCAGGTGCCGGCCTGGTCGATCGGCCGGTGCAGGGCGGTGTTGTCTGCGCTGTTGCCGTTGTTGGAGAAGCCGTTGAAGTCCGGTCCGATGTTGCCCAGCGGCAGGGTTACGGTGCCGCCCGGCTGCAGGTCCTTGGCATCCTTGGCATTGATGCTGATGAGCTTGGACAGGTCGCTTCCCGCGTCCTGGCCTTTTCCGGCGTCGGGCCCCTTTGCCGCGCCTCCGCCACCGCAGGCGGTCAGCGCAAGCGCTGCCACGACGGCGGTTACCCCGCCGATCTTGGTCAGATTCTTCATGTGTTTCCCCTCATTTTTCTTATCTGTGCAGTGCAGCGTCTGACGGGTAAGTCAGCCGGTTTAGTGGACAACGAGCATGTCCGTATCCAGTTCGCCGTCCGGGTAGAAGCAGGCGAATTGCTGGTCTGTTGGGGCGTCCCCGTCCCGTTGCCCGGCGGCGTCCCCGGCAGCCTGGTTGGCGGCCGCCAGCTCCAGCGGCGGCTCCAGTGTCAGGCACTTCTCCTGGCTGGCGGCCGGGAGCGCGGCGAAGACGGGGCAGCGGGTGGCGAAGTTGCAGCCCTTCGGCGCATCCAGCGGCGAGGGCAGGTCGCCCTGCAGGATGATGCGTTCGCGGGTGCGTTCCAACTGCGGGTCCGGCACCGGAATCGCGGAGAGCAGTGCCCGGGTATAGGGGTGGCGCGGGTTGTCGAAGACGCTGTCGACGTCCCCGATCTCCACGATCTTGCCGAGGTACATGACGGCCACCCGGTTCGAGATGTGGCGCACCACGGACAGGTCGTGGGCCACCATCAGGTAGCTGAGGCCGAGCTCGGCGCGGAGCTTGTCCAGCAGGTTGATGACGCCGGCCTGGACCGAGACGTCGAGCGCGGACACCGGCTCGTCCAGGACCACCAGCTTGGGGTTTACCGCCAGGGCGCGGGCAATGCCGATGCGCTGGCGCTGGCCGCCGGAGAACTGGTTCGGAAAGCGGTTCACGTGGTCCGGCTGCAGGCCCACGAGCTCCATCAGCTCCATGATCCGCTTGCGGATGGCCGGTTTGGGCATCCCCGAGTTCTCCAGCGGCTCAGCCAGCACCTCGTAAACGGTGAAGCGCGGATCCAGGGCGCCGGTGGGGTCCTGGAACACCATCTGCAGTTCCTTGCGCATGGCGGCCTTGGTTTTGGCGTCCGAGGCGGTCTTGTTGCTCAGGCCGCCGATGACCACCTCGCCGTCCTGGTCCTTGTGGAACTCCATGATCTCCAGCAGCGTGGTGGTCTTRCCGCARCCGGACTCGCCCACGATCGMGAMGCACTCGCCCTCGCGGATATCGAAGCTCAGGCCGTCCACGGCCTTGACCGTGCCGATCCGGCGCTTGATCAGTGCGCCCTTCAACAGCGGGAAGTGCTTCTTGACGTCCTTGAGCTCCAGGACCCTCTTGCGGTCGCCGCGCGGAATCTCGTCGAACCTGGACACCGGGACTTCGGGGGCGCGGAAGATCTCGTGGACATCCACTTCGCCCCCCAGCGAGCCGGACTTGATGCAGGCGGCCTTGTGTTCCCGGGTGCCGTCGCCGTTTCCGCCGACCGGCCAGAGCGCCGGTTCGCCGTGCAGGCATGCCTCGCTGACCAGCGGGCAGCGTGGCGCGAACGAACAGCCGGTGGGCGCGTGCGTGAGGTTCGGCGGTATGCCTTCGATCGGCACCAGCGAGGACTTTTCGGCCACGTCCACGCGGGGCACGGCGCCCAGCAGGCCCATGGTGTAGGGCATCCRCGGGTTGTAGTAGATGTCATCAACGCTGCCGGTCTCCACCGGTTTGCCGGCGTACATCACCATGATGTCGTCGGCCATGCCGGCCACCACGCCCAGGTCGTGGGTGATCATCACGACGGCGGCGCCGGTTTCCTCCTGCGCGGTGTGCAGCACCTCGAGCACCTGCGCCTGGATGGTGACGTCCAGCGCCGTCGTCGGCTCATCCGCAATCAGCACGCGCGGATTGTTGGCGATCGCGATGGCGATCATCACGCGCTGACGCATGCCGCCGGAGAATTCATGCGGGAAGGCCTTGAGCCGGTCCTTCGGGCTGGGGATGCCCACCAGCCCCAGCAGTTCGACGGCGCGCGCCTCCTTGGCCTGCTTGCTCATGGTGGGGTTGTGCACCGCGAGGGCCTCAATGATCTGGCTGCCCACGGTGTAGACCGGTGTCAGCGAGGACAACGGGTCCTGGAAGACCATCGCGAGGTCGTTGCCGCGGAACCGGCACATGGCCTTGTCGCTGAGGCTCAGCAGTTCGGTGCCGTTGAGCCGCACCGAGCCGGTGACCTCGGCGGTCTGCGGCAGCAGGCCCATGATGGCCATGGAGGTGACGGACTTGCCCGAGCCGGATTCGCCGACGATGCCCAGGGTCTTCCCGGGCAGCAGGTCGAAGTCGATGCCGCGGACCGCGTGCACCACGCCGTTCTCGGTATTGAAGCGGACGTTAAGGTCGCGGACGGAGAGTACGGCACCCGCCGGGGCATCTGTGTAGTGCCTGCCGGCGGTGTGCAGCCCGGCGACGTGCAGGCGTTCCGCGGTGCTGGAGCCGGTGGCGGTGGTCTCGCTGCTCATGGGGTCATCTTCTTCGCACTGATCGTTTTGGCGTTCTTCTTGGCGCTGGTCTTCTTGGCGCTGCCGATGGAACTGGAACTCGGGTCGAACGCGTCGCGCAACCCGTCGTTCATCATGGCGAGCGACCCGGTCAACAGGAACATCACGGTCAGCGGCACCCAGAACATCCACGGGAACGTCGAAACCTGGGAGGTGGCCTGGCCGATCAGCACGCCAAGGCTCACGTCCGGAACC
>NZ_JBFRFD010000050.1:0-10753 GCF_052114645.1 Arthrobacter sp. 2YAF22_2 | reverse complement strand
GCATAGAGGAGGCCGTCACCCTTGGTGGCGGCCTCCTCTATGCCCAGCGCCAGCAGCCCGGTCGCGTTCGCAAGCTAGCGGACGAATAACCCTAGCGGAGACATCCGCTTCCTGACCCAAGAGGTCGATGGACGGCAGCCAGACGAACACCTGAACTTCCCGGCAGACGTTCTGTACCGGTGCCAGCAGGCACGCCCTCAGCCGAGGAGCATGCCTGCGTTGGGTTGGCTTTAGGGAGCCCAGCCGGGTAGTACTGCTTCGGTGACCATTGGGGAGCCAACTTCTCCTGCCGGGTGAAGAAGCGGTGTCCCTCCCTGCACATCTCAAATGGACCGGTTGGAGAAATGAGGGGCTTGGAGTGAGCGTCCTGGAACTCAAGGCTGCTTCAGGCGGACGTCCGGAAACCAGCCTGCCGGTGCGCGTTCCGGTTCCAGAGGTTCGGGGTCCCTGTGTTTTTGCATGTCGCATTTGTAGAACGGGCCGCGTGGGTCCAGGAGCACACTCATATGGTGGTCCGCGTGGTCCTTGAACCAGACACTGATACCCGTCGCCCCGTCCAGCCTGAGGTGTTCCCAGGCTCGCCACAGGGCTTCTATCCGGCTAACTGCTTCCGGGTGGAAGTACCACTCGATGCACCATTTAGCGGCGCGGCCGTCGACGTCGCGGACATATGTCGGCAGCAGCTGCTCGTGAAGAAACTCCTCGGCCGAGCCGTACACCAGCTCAGGTGCCTTCTGATCTTCTGCCGGAGCATCTGCGGGTGTTTCAGCGTCGATTGAGCCGAAGCGACCGATCTCGGTAGTCATCTCAGATCCCCTAACCTGTGACCCAGGGATTAGAGCCTGTAGTGGCAGCGACCGGTACAGCCTCCTCTTCGGGCCGCGGGCTGTACTGCTTTATGGACGCTTCCACAGATTCCCTATGTGCCCCCGTGTACCAGGGCATGGTGCGGACCAGCGTGGCGGGTGCGCCGGAGGCGAGGACGACGGCGCGGCCRCGGTCCAGCTCGGCGAGGTTGGAGACGTCGAAGATGCGTTCCTTCCCTTCCTGGCGGGAGCGGCTGGACCCGGACTTACCGGAGCTGATGGAGACGTTGGTGTAGCTGTAGTCCCCGATCAGGTCCGAGAGGGCGCGGAGGAATCCTTCTTCGGCGACGCCGCCGCCGTAGACCTTGACGTTCGCGGCGGACCAGATTTTCCGCATGTTCGCCTCGCCCCAGAGTTCGACGCCCTGGGACCAGGACTGCAGGATGCCCATGACGATCAGGCCCTTGGAGCCGTAGTGGCTGAACTGATCCGGCAGACCGGCCCAGCGGACGACGTTGGCCAACTCATCAAGGGCGAACAGCGCCGGCTTGGGGAGGCGACCGCCGCTGCGCTCTGCCCGTTCCTCCATGGCTTCTGCGATGGCCACGGTCAAGGCCGTGGTGAGCGGGGCTGCGGAGCCGGCCCCTTCCTTGGAGAGGATGTAGATCGTCTCCTGGGACGCAGCGAAGGCGTGAGGGTTGAACTGCCGGCGCGCGTCCATGGCAACCGTGGCCCCACCGGTCGGTGCGACCCAGCGGAGGGTGTTGCGGCTCTTGAGGCACTGGATCATCTTCTCGGCGGTGCCGAAAATGCCGTCGCGCTGCTTGTCTGCAAGTTTGAGCGTCGATTCCAGGCCGCGGTACTGCAGCTCGTAGTCGTGTTCTTTCAGGATCTCGATCGGTTCCTGGCTGACCTGCTCGGTGACCCAAAAATAGACCTGCGTAATCGGCAGGCCGCCAAGGGCAGCGGCGAGGAAGTAGGAGGAGAGAATGTCTTCGGCTTTGGGGTCGAAGTAGGCGTCCGGCTTGGAGCCAGGGACCCGGGACCCGACGGAGAAGTGCTGGGTGAGCTTGTAGGCCTTCTCTTCGTCGGTGACGTACGAGAGCGGGTTCCACCACCAGTCCGGTTCTTCCTGGGCGATTTTCTGGGGGTCAAAGACCCAGACAGGCGCGGTGGCCACGCGGACACCGCGGGTACCGTCAACGACGTCCCGCTTGTTCGAGGTAGAGACGACCGCGCCCGGTGCGTCCAGGATCGCCGGCATGACACGGGAGGTGGACTTACCGGTACGGGGTCCCCAGATGTCGAGGCTGAGGTCTTCCCAGGACTGGATGAACGTTTGCCCGGTGGAGACGACCTTGCCCACAACGATGCCCGGTTTGCCGGCGACGCCCAGCCGGTCGGCGGTGGCTTGGGCGCCCTTTTCGGAGAACGCGGTGAGATTCTTACCGCGGCCGAGGTACCGGGCGGCTTTGTCGACCCGGGCACGCTTGGAGGCACCTTTCCGCCAAGCCCAGAACACGAGGATCGCCAGGGCGAGTACCAGGCCGGCCATGACGGCCACAACGACGGTCGCCTGGGCCGGCCAGATGACTTTGCCCTTTACGAGGCCGGCGATCAGGTCTATCGGGTGGCCCGGAGGGGTCGGAAGGCCGGCCATCCACGATCCGATGTGCACGGCGGCGTACGTGCCGCCGCCGAAGACGACGATGAAGCCGATAGCCAGCCAGACCAGGATGGCGTCACCTAGGCCCATGCCTTTACGGTTCGGTGCGCTCACAGTGCGTCTCCTGTCGCGGGCAGCTCCGCGGCCGCCGGGTCAAGCAACGGGGCCGCTGGCTCGTGCCAGCGGGTGTTCGTATCGTTCAGGCCCTCGGCCCGTTCGATGGAGGTCAAACCGATCTGGACCGGGATCCCCGGGCGGCCGCCGACCTTGATCAGGAACTTTCCCCGGCCCGGAGGCTCGACGTCGGCACCGCGTGAATCCCAGGCGGGAGGGTCCTGCCAGGAGATGAGCTTCTGCTGTTCCTGCCGCGAGAGCGGGATCGCCTGCGTCAGCAGCGGCATCTCGGAGGCCGGGAGCCCGCCGCAAATGACCATGCCGGAGCGTTCAACGAACCCGCGGGCTTTCATCCGGTCCTCCTCCGCCGGGAGCGCCAGCAGGTCAGACATGGTGTGGGAGATCATGATCTGTCCAACACCCACGGAGCGGTTCAACCGGGTCAGGGCGTCCACCCGGTCGACCATTCCCTTACCCGAGCGCAGCGCCCGCCACAGCTCGTCCAGGACGACAAAGTAGTTCCGCCGCGGCTCCAGGCCGGCGTCAGCGAGGGCATTGGCGACGTTGACCGTACCGAAGCCGTAAGACCAGCACGCCAGCAGCACGGCGGCCTGCAGGTCCGTTTCGGTCTCGTCAATGGTCGAGACGTCGAAAACGACGGCGCGGTCCCGGCTCATGGGGTTGGTGGTCTGCCGGGAGAAGATTTCGCCGAGCTTCCCACCGCCGGTCAGCCCCAGCAGCGTGGCCTCCAGCGCCCGGGTCTCTTTGAGGTAGACGTTGATGTCGCCGCGGTCCAGCGCGACCTGGCGCAGCTCGTCGGGAGCGGAGACAATGACGTCGAGCAGGTCTTTGAGGACCGGAACCCCGTCGAACCGGTCATCGAGCACCCGGAGCGCGCGGTCGAGGATCGTTTGTTCCTGGTCGGTGGGCGGGTTGTTCCGGCTGATCGTGATCAGCGAGACGACCATGTTCAGCCGCCGGCCATGGGCGTCGGCCCGGACACGGGTCGCGGCCTCGTGGTGACCGGCCTCTTCAAGGCGCTGGGCGACTTCGACAGCCTGCCCCGGGTCGAGGATGTTCAGATACCCGACGCCGCGGCCGAGCTTGATGACCTGCCCTCCGAGGGCCTGCACCGCTTTGACGTGCTCACCCTTCAGATCGCCCAGGACGAGCGCGTTGACGCCCTGGGCGGAGAGCCCTAAGAACATGCGGCGGACCAGTGTGGACTTGCCGAGGCCCGGCTTGCCGAGGATGAACGCGGACGGGTTGGAAATCAGGCGTGCCCTCTGGAACCAGCTGATCGGGTCGCAGCAGACCGTGGCCTGGGTTTCCTCGTGCCGGCCCAGCGGCACCCCGATCATGGGCGAGGACGCGCCCGAGGAGAACGGCCACAGACCGCAGACCTGAACCGTGGTGCCGCGGTACTCGGTGACGGAGGGGACGAGCGCGGCCATGCCGCCGCCGCGTCCGGTCCAGCCCCGTGCACCCGGGCCGGCGTCCCGGGCGGGGCGCTTCTCCGGACGTGCCGCCGGTTCCATTACTGTCTTTGACTTCTTTGCAGTCAAAAGGCGCATGCGGGCCATTACAGGGCATCCTTAATCTCGGAGGGCACCATGCTGTGCTTGGGCAGGATCAGCCCAAGGGGCAGGGACGCGGCGAAGGCGGTGTCCTGGGATCCGTAGGCCCGGCGCAGCAGCACCCGGGCGGTGCCGGAGGTCTGCTCGATAGCGGCCACAGCGTCCGCCAGGCGTTCCTTATTGGTGACGGTGGCGGTGACGACCATGCCGAAGTTCACTAGGCCCGCGCCCTGCGCTTCTTCCTGGGCAGTCTGCACGGCGGACCGGGCATCGACCAAGGCGCGGGCCGAGGGGCGCGTCCCGGAGGTGATGCGGACGTTGGCGTTGTTCTGGTCC
This sequence comes from Arthrobacter sp. 2YAF22_2, assembly GCF_052114645.1. NCBI lineage: Bacteria > Bacillati > Actinomycetota > Actinomycetes > Micrococcales > Micrococcaceae > Arthrobacter > Arthrobacter sp. 2YAF22_2. The sequence goes on along the minus strand of NZ_JBFRFD010000050.1, from coordinate 6,254 downwards.
CTTTCGACCACGGCCGCGGCGCGGGCCGAGTCCATCGGACGGTACAGCAGGGAGATCCGCTTGCGGTCGATGTCCCCGTGCGGGGCCAGCAGACGGGATAGCACCGAGGAGTTCACGGACCCGCGGGGTGCGCCGGTCATGGTCCAGGACGCCGAGAATGCGCTGTCGTGGCGGTAGTCGTCCCAGCTGGCCTGGGTCGCCGTCGGTCCAACTTCGCCCCAGCTCAGGGAAACAGGGGAACCGGCGGCGTGGGCTTCATCAATGATCAGGGCCGCCGGCGGGTCATAAGCGATCCGGACGACTTCACAGAGTTCCTGCGCAGACATGGGCCGGGCGATGCCGGCACCGGTGGACTGCAGCCGGGCCGAGAGGCCCGGAATGCGGGAGGCCAGGTCGCGGGCCACGTCCTCGGGGGTGCGCTTCTTCGAACCCGACCGGAGGGAGGCGCTGAACGTCAGGGAAACCCAGGCCCGCACGGTGGCGGAGCCTTCCGGGTAGGTGTCCACGACTTCGCGCAGGATCGCCTGGGCGAAAGCCGGGGCGTTCGGGTCGATGTTCATCTCCACCTCATTGCGGAGACGGTAGCCGGAGTCGGGCGCGGTTTCGACCGTGACGGCCGCGGCGTCCAGCCCGGCTTCGTCGGCGAGGCCGGCGAGCCAGCCGCCCCAGTTGGCCACCCACGCATCGACCTGTTCAGGGTCAACCAGGGACGCACCGTCGGGTTCGGTGGAGAAGATCACCGTGAAGTGGTTCGTGGCCGGGACGTGCAGGAGGGCGAACGAGCGCTTGTAGGAGTCGGAGAATTCGTACAGCGTGGACTTCGCAGCGAGGCCAGGCAGCTGGTACATCCCCCACTGCGTGACGCCCAGAGGGCCGGAACGGTAAAGGTTGGTGCCCGAGCCCTTGGAGATCCGGAAGCTCATCCGGGTCGCGGTGCGGTCAACAATGGACTGGCCATGCTTGTCCTTGACCGTCAGCAGCAGGGCGCTGATCCCGGCAACAGCGAGGACGGCCAGGCCGGGAAGCAGGCCCCAGATAGCGAAGCTCGTGATGCCCAGCAGCAGACCGACCATGACGATGCCGGTGCCGATGGCACCAAGGTTCCCCAGTCCGGCCGACCGGGGCACACGCCAGTTGCCGTAGGACGGTTCTTTGTATTCGGTGTTAATTGCTGCCACTGGGGCCCTCCCCGGTTGAGTCCTGTGCGGTTTGTTGAGCGGCCTGGGAAACCCGGGACACTACCTGTGTTCCTGCTGCCACGGCCATACCAGCCGGGCCGGCTGCTGCCGTCGCACCCGACGCGGCGCCTGCCGCGCCAGCGGTGCCAGCCCCCGCCGTACCGGCGGCACCCGCAGCTCCAGCGGCTCCTGCGGCGGCAGCCCCCGGCGCGCCAGCCGTACCGGCCGACCCGGGGGTTGGTTTCCCGCCGCTGCCCTTGGGGCCGGGGGTCCCGTCGCTCCCCTTCGGAGCTGAGCCCGGCTGGTTGGAGCTCGCCGGCGTGGGGGCTGCATTGCCGCGTCCGCTGCCACTGCGGCCCATGGACACGGCACCGGTGGCCATAGCGCCGACGGCGGCGCCTGCGCCCGCGCCGCCGCCTGATGCGACCGCGCCGACCATGGGGGTCACGAAACGCATCAGCGCGGGCATGGCGAACAGCGCCACAACCATGAGCGTGAATCCAGTGATCGAGCCGATCAGAGCGTTCTTCCCGCTGCTCCCCATGAGCAGGAATGCCACCGAGTAGACGATTGCAGCGGCGGGTTTGTAGAGGATGAAAGCGATCGTCCAGCCGACGGCCTTCTGGAACCACTGCCTGCCCATTTCCGTGTTCGTGAACGCGGCGGTTGTGGGCAGGATGCCGGCGAGGATTACCAGCATCCCGCTCCGCACGACCATGAGTACGACCTGGACGAGGGAAGCCAGCAATCCGATCAGTCCCAGGATGATGAGGATGAAGACCCCAACCCCGGTCTGGTTAGTCATGACCAGAAGCTTCATTGCGTCCGCGAAGCCTTTACCGTCGGTCGAGCGGTTGATGATCGCGGCCGAGAACGCATCCGCGGCGACCACCAGAATGGAAATGACGCCCAGGCCCAGCCCGGACACCAGCGTCAGCGTCACCAGTGAGCGTAGAAGCTCCTTGAGGGGTGCTCCCCGCTGCTCCCAGATCATGCGGATACCGCCGATGATGACGGCGAGGACGGCCAGCGCGACCGTCCAGACCATGAGTTCGCCATTGACCATGGAAACGACCGGGCTTGCCGCGGTCCCGTCCTGGCTCGTCAGGTTCACTGTTGGCATCGAGACCCAGAAAGTCGACAGAGTCGTCACCATCTGGCTCATGCCGTCCATGATCGCCTTCGCCATGTTTCCCATGGCGTCGTTGAGCACCCCTGCCGCGACGTTCCCGGCGAGGCACGTCACCTCACCAAATCCGCACTCAGCCATCTCAGGCTCCGGACCAGAGAATGTAGCCGCTGAGGTCGCTGAGCTGGGAGACTCCGCTGAAGGTCATTCCGTCATCTGCCGGCTTCACTTTCCAATCGCCGTCCATCCACCGCATGGAAAGTTGCGTGTGGACCAAGACTCCCTTGTTTGTCTCGAACGCAAGATCAACGTTGGCCTCGGACGGCGTGTACGACTTCATCGAGAAGCCGCGGACCTGGATGGTGGTGTCGGTCCCGGAGGAGCCGGTCCCTGCCTTGGTTTCGCGAATGGCTGCGTCCCTTCCAGCGCCGGGGACGAGAAGTTTGTCTGCCAGTTTCACCGTCAGTTGCGGTGATCCCGCCGATCCGAGTGCGGCGACGTTCATGGATGAGAAGAGTGCCCCGGTGTGCGAGTGCGCGAAGCAGGAGCGGAATCCGTCCGGGTCAGTCGTCCCGGGGCCGACCGTCTTGGGGTCGGTGGGCACGGCCATCTTTCCTACGAGTTCCCACTTGGACTTCGGCGCTGCGCCTAGAGCTGTCTCCGTGCTGGAGGGCAGCCCGCAAATGCTCTCGCCTGCCGCGTCCGCCGGAGCGGACGGCGCTGCGGAGGCACTGCCCCGGGGTGAAGCGGGGGCGGGCTGGGCGGCGCTGTCGCCCTTGGGGAGCAGGAAGATGACGACGGTGGCCGCGAGGAGCGCCACTACCAGGGCCGCAGCGATGATGAACCCGGGTTTGGTGAAAGGGCTGCTCTCGGGGGTGCTTTCGGTGGACTGGCTCATGGTGAACCTCCCGTGTGGTGGTGGTTTAGGCGAACGCGCGGACGATGCCGGAGGCGCCGGTGATGATGATGCAGCCCAGCAGGACCCAGCCGAGCTTGCCGATGGCCTGGGCGCCCTCGCCGCGCTGCAGCTGGATCACCATGCCGATACCGACGATGATCACGCCGAGCACGCCGAGGACCAGACCGATGCCGGAGGCCCAGTTCAGGATGGTGAGCAGGCCGCCGGCCTGGGCCGGGACAACGGGGGTGGGGTTGGGGATGACGCTTGCGTCCAAGAGGGCCAGTGAGTTCATGGTGAGACCTTTCATTTGGTGGGGCTGGTGTCAGCTACGAGTGCAGCTATGTCGGTGGTGAAGCGTTGGTATTCGCGGGCCGCGGGGACACTCGGGGGGTCTTCGTGCCGCCAGGCCTCGACCCAGGGCAGGGTCCAGAGGCGGGGTGCTCCCCCGCCGACAATGGCGGTGAAGTCGCGAAGGGCCTTGGGGGGCTTGCCGGGGGCGTCGGCCAGGACGGCCAAGCCGAGGAGGTCAACGGCCGGGGCTGCGCCGGAAGCCCACTGGGTGAGGGCGCTGCGGGCCGCGGTCAGTCCGCGCATATCGGCGCGGCAGACCAGAAGCAGCTTCGGGGTGCTCCCGTCCTGATGGACGGGCCAGCAGTGTCCCGTGGCGCGTACCCCGTCAAGGAGATCCGCGACCCGGCTTTCACCGGATCCGCCGTGCGCACCGGTGATCCAGAGGGCTGCGGGGCCGGCGACGGTCCGGTGGCCCAGGCGGTCAGCGGCGTCGGGTTCGACCATGCCCCGCAACGGAGCGGTGATCCGCGCCGCCGGCGGGGTGTGTACCTCCGGCTCTGGCGCTTCCGCCTCGACTGCGGGGCGGGTGATCCAAGGGTTCAGAGTCTGCTGCATGGGTCCTCCTTTCGAATATCCGTTGGGTGGGTGTTTAGAAGCCGTTGGCGACGGCGGCGGCCGCGGCGAGCCAGGCCCGTTGGGTGGCTGGCTGGAGGGCTTCGTACCGGATGGGTCCGTTGACCAGGGCCGGGTCGTAGGGGATGCGGACGACGGCGCGGACGAAGGGTTCGAAGCCCTTGGCGATCCGCTCTGCCTCGTCCTTGGCCCGCTTCAGGGCATCACCGCTCATGGATCGTTTCGCGTCGGTGGACTCGGAGACGATCACGACCGCGTTGCGGGCAAGCTCCGCGTCGTGGCCGCCGCGGGATTCGAGGGTCTGCAGTGTCAGGCGTGCGGCTTCGGCGCGGTCCTCGATGGCCGTGACGGGGACGACGAGCTGGTTGGTGTGGTCGATCATGCGCCGCCAGTTCGCTGCCCGGGCGGTGTTGCCGGAGTCCATCACGACGAGCCGGTAGTAGCGGGTGAGGACCTGGTGGGCGATATCGACTTCCTCCGCGGTGATTTCGTGGTCGCCTTCGTCGTTCTCATCGGAGCGGAGGACATCGAACTTATCGGCCGTCTGGTGGTGGACGAACTTGGCGATTTCGGCCGCGTTCGTGGACGGAGACAGCAGTTCCGTGGAGGAATCGATCAGGTCCAGGACGCTGCGGTCGTGGGAGCCTTTTTCGGTCCGCCAGCCCAGGGTCCCCTGGGATTCGTTGTTATCCCACGCGACCGTGGCTGCGCCGCTGTAGCGGGCGAGGATGGCCGAGAGCATGACGACGGTGGGGGTCTTGTTGGCCCCTCCTTTGCGGTTGACCACGGCGATGGTGCGCGGCCCGGGCCAGTGCTGGCTGACCGTGCGGATGTCCTCGCGTTCGGAGAGCTCTTCGTCCGAGGGATTCATGCGGAGTCCCAAGCGCGTGAGGGCGCCGCGCCAGCCCTGGGTGGCCGGCTCGAGAGCCGGGGCGCTGACGAGGAAGGACGTGTCTTTCAGGCTGCGCCGCGTCGGGGCGACCTCTTCCCCCGCCGCCTCGGTCGCTTCTGACGCTGCGGATGGCCAAGGCTGGGCATCGGCCACGGCAGCGGCAACTGGCGCGGTCTCGACAGGCTTGGCTGCGGGTTCCGGTGCGGGAAGAGGCGTGGTTTCGATGACGGCGGGGGCGGCGTTCTCCGGTGTGGTGGCGGGAGCCCCGGCCCGGCGACGGGCCGTGCGGGGTTCGTAGGAGACGGATTCGATCTTGTTGTCAGGGTGGACGATGAGTTCACCGTGGCCCTCGGGGTCCTCGATCTGGACCCGGACGGGGCGCTGGAGTGTCTGCGCTTCACCGACGACCAGGGCCAGGGCGTTGTTGCGGAGGTCCTGCAGGGATTCCCCGGCGGGAACGATGCGGGAGTTTCCCGCGACGACGACCTCGGCGGTGCCGTTGTCGCGGACGATGGCCTTGATGCTGGGGAAGGCCATAACTTGCGTTGGTGAAGTACCCATCGGCTTGTTCCTTAGGTGTGAGAAGGGAAAAGGTGGTGGCGCTTAGGATGCGGGCGGGGTGAGCCTGTTGACCTTCCACGGAGCGTCCTTGCCCGTGCGGAGCAGCTGCAGCGTGTAGGTCCCGGCATTGGTGGGGACGGCGGCGGTCGCGCCGTAGCCGTTGGCCTCATCGACGGACAAGGTGGCCGCTCCAGTGACGCGGGAGGCCGGGATGTTGGAGGGATCCACGGAGGAATAGTCGGCCGTGGCCTGAGGCGTCAGCCAGCGGGCCAGATCGTTGGCCCACTGCTTCTCATCCAGGGTGGGCCGGGCGAAGTCGGTCATCGCGTTCTCGGCCGCGTCCACGGCGGCGTCCTTGCTGGCCTGGTCCCACGTGATGCCGATGGTGGCGGGTACCGTGCCGCCGGGGGCCTGGGGTCCGCTATTGGCGCTCAGAGAGACCGGCGCGGAGGGTGTGGGGCTGCCACTTGAAGAGGACGCCGGCGCGGTCCTGGTGGACGCAGCAGGGGCGCAGGCCGCGCACAACAGCGCCACCGCGATCAGGGTCAGGGGCTTCTTCACTTCGTCTCCTCTTGGATGGGCAGGTATAGGAAGGCTGAGGGAACCGTGTTGCTCACGGTCCGGGTGTAGTAGTTGTGGTCATCCGGGGCCGGGTTGCCGTTGTAGCCC
>NZ_JBFRFD010000049.1:0-10800 GCF_052114645.1 Arthrobacter sp. 2YAF22_2 | reverse complement strand
CCGTGCCAGCGTGCAGGAACTGGCGGACGCCATCAACGACGCCGGGAAGGTGGCCATCTTCGCGGGCGCCGGCGTCGACGGCGCGCATGACGAGGTGATCGCCCTGGCGGAGCTGATTTCCGCGCCGATCGGGCACTCGCTGCGCGGCAAGGACTTCATGCAGTACGACAACCCCTATGACATCGGCATGACCGGCCTGCTCGGCTACGGTGCCGCGGCCGAAGGGATCGAAGACGCGGACCTGCTGATCCTGCTCGGCACGGACTTCCCCTACGACCAGTTCCTCCCCGGGACCCGGACGGCGCAGGTGGACCGGGCCGCGCAAAACCTGGGCCGGCGGACCGACGTCGACGTCGCCGTGCATGGCGACGTGCTGCCCACCCTCGCTGCCCTGATGCCGTTGCTGAAGCCGAAGAAGAGCCGCAGGTTCCTCGACGCGATGCTCAAAAAGCACGACCGGCTGATGAACAAAGCTGTCGGCGCGTACACCCGCAGGGTCGAAAAGACCGGACCCATCCACCCCGAATACGCTGCCTCGCTGCTGGACCAGGTGGCGGCGGAGGACGCGGTCTTCACGGCGGACACGGGCATGTGCAATGTCTGGACGGCGCGGTACATCAACCCGTTGGGCACGCGGCGGCTGATCGGGTCGTACCTGCACGGCTCCATGGCCAACGCACTCCCGCATGCCATCGGCGCGCAAGTGGCCTACCCGGGACGGCAGGTGATTTCGGTATCCGGCGACGGCGGCCTGTCCATGCTGCTGGGGGAGCTGATCACGGTCGCGGCGCACCGGCTTCCGGTAAACGTTGTGGTGTTCAACAACTCCACCCTCGGCATGGTGAAGCTGGAGATGCTGGTGGACGGGCTCCCCGACTTCGGGGTGGACGTCCCGGACGCCAACTACGCGGACGTGGCCCGGGCCCTGGGATTCCACGCAGTCCGCGTCACGGACCCGTCCAAGATCGAGGCCGCCTACCGGGAGGCGTTCGCGCACCCCGGACCCTCCCTGGTGGAGCTGATCACGGATCCCAAGGCCCTCTCGCTCCCACCGAAGATCAAGGGCGCACAGGTCCTGGGCTTCGCCACGGCCATGTCCAAGGTGGTGCTGAACCGGGGCGCCGGCGAGGCCGTCAGCATGGCCCGCAGCAACCTGCGCAATATCCCGCGCCGCTGACGGCGGGAGTCCGGCCCCGGCGCCAGGTCCGGCCCCGGCCCCGCCGCCAGGTCCGGCCCCGCCGTTTCGATGGTTCCGTGCGGGGTCGACGGCGGGAAGCGTCGACGGGGCAGGGAACCGTCGAAACGGCCGGAGCTAGCGCGGGCCGCCCTGCCAGAGCGCGTCGAACGGGGCGCCCGAGGCCACCCGGTTCCGGATCCCCGCGGTGACAAAGTCCTTCGCCGTGCGGGCGGCCTCCAGCGGCGTCGCGCCCTTGGCCAGCTCGGCCGTCACGGCGGCGGCCAGCGAGCAGCCGGCGCCGGAGACCGCTACCTCGCCGATCTTCGGGGCGGAGAGCACTTCCAGCGTCTCGCCGTCGTAGTAAACGTCGACGGCGTCGGGCCCGGCAAGGCGCACCCCGCCCTTGGCCAGCACCGCGGCGCCGCTGAGTTCGTGGATGCGGACGGCCGCGGCCTTGAGGGACTCTATGTCGGTGATCTCGAGTCCGGAGAGCAACTCGGCCTCGAAGTGGTTCGGCGTGACGAAGGTGGCCAGCGGCAGGATTTGCGCCTTGAGCGCCTGATCGGTGTCCAGGGCGTGGCCCGGCTCCTGGCCCTTGCAGATCAGCACCGGGTCCAGCACCACGTTCTTGAAGCCGGAGTCGGCCAGCGCCGACGCGACCGTGGAAATTGTCGCAGGGCTGCCCAGCATGCCGATCTTCACGGTGTCCAGCACCGACCGTGCGCCGGACCCGGCGCCGTACGCCGCCGTCGTCGCCTCCAGTTGGTCGGCGATGACCTGCTGGTCCACCGGGACGAAGCGGTGGTTCCAGTTGTCCTTCGGATCGAAGGAGACAATGCAGGTCAGGTTCGCGATGCCGAAGACGCCGAGTTCCTGGAAGGTCTTCAGGTCCGCCTGCGCGCCGGCGCCGCCGGTGGCCTCGGAACCGGCGATGGTCAGGGCGACGGCGGGGGAGGCTGCGGCGTCGGAGGTCAGGTGGTCCACGGCGTTAGAAGTCATGGACCCATCCTGCCACCCCGGGAAAACTGGCCACATTGTGCTCATGACCAATATGACCACAACCCGGGTGTTCCGGATCACTGGGAATAAGGTGGCGGACGGCGTTGCTTTCTTGCGGCGCCGGATCCAGGAAGGTTCATTGATGAGCACCCAACTGTCCGAAGCGGCCCAGACCAGAAAAGCCGTCGGCAACATCCTCAAAGGCTCGGCCGGCAACCTCGTCGAGTGGTATGACCTCTACGTCTACACAGTCTTCGCGGCATATTTCCAGTCGCACTTCTTCAACTCCACCGACGACCTGCAGGCCGGCCTCGAGGCGATGGCCGTCTTCTCGACGTCGTTCCTGATGCGCCCGATCGGCGCTTGGTTCTTCGGCCGCTACGCCGACCGGAAGGGCCGCAAGGCAGCGCTGACGTTGAGCGTGACGATGATGTCCGCCGGTTCCTTCGCCATTGCGGTGCTCCCCACCCAGGACGTAATCGGCCTGTGGGCCATGATTCTGTTGGTTCTCATCCGCGTGATCCAGGGCTTCTCGGTGGGCGGCGAATACGGCACCAGCGCCACCTACATGTCCGAGGCCGCCACCACCAAGCGCCGCGGCTTCTTCTCCAGCTTCCAGTACGTCACGCTGATCGGCGGCCAGATGCTGGCCCTCCTCGTGCTGGTGATCCTGCAGAACGCTATGCCCAAGAGTGACCTGACCGAGTGGGGCTGGCGGATCCCGTTCGCGATCGGCGGCGTCGCCGCACTCGTGGTCCTGTGGCTCCGCCGTTCGATGGAGGAAACTGTTTCGGCCGAGCAGATCGAGGCCGCGAAGGCCCCCGCGATTGCGGGCGAGGCCCGGCCGGGTACCATGAAGCTGCTGTTCACCAGCTACTGGAAGCCGCTGATGATCTGCATCGGCATCACGCTCGGCGGCACGGTCGCGTTCTACACGTACACCAACTTCCTCCTGAAGTTCATGAACGATACCTCCGGGATCGCCAAGACCGATACCTCCGTGATCAACTTCTGGGCGCTGTTCATCTTCATGCTGCTCCAGCCGGTCTACGGCATCATCTCGGACAAGGTCGGGCGCAAGCCGCTGCTGCTCTGGTTCGGTATCACCGGCGTGCTCTTCACCTGGCCGCTGCTTTCCACCCTGGCCGGCACGAAGGATCCTTTCACGGCGTTCCTCCTGATGATGGGCGGGCTGCTGATCGTTGGCGGCTACACCTCCATCAACGCCCTGGTGAAGGCCGAGCTGTTCCCCGCCTCCATCCGCGCTCTCGGCGTCGGCCTGGGCTATGCGATCGCAAACTCGCTGTTCGGCGGCACCGTCCCGTTGATCGGCGCGGCCCTGCAGAAGTCCAACCAGGTGGACCTGTTCTTCACTTACGTCACGGTGGCGATCGGCATCTCACTGCTGGTGTACATCTTCGCGCTGAAGAACAAGAAGTCCACCCATCTTGACCACGAGCAGGGCCACGCCTGGGAGCCCGCCGACGTCGGCGCCGCTCCGGTCGTCCCCGGCCGCGAGGACGACGGCAAGGACCTCATCGACGCCTCGCGCCGCTAGGGTTCCTGCGGCTATCCGGACGCCGTTTCGACGGTTCCCTGCAGGCAAGACGCCGCGAAGCGTCGAACCGGCGGGGAACCGTCGAAGTGGCGCACCGCGGACGACGGCGGGTTGCTGGCTAGGGGGCTTCGGCGCCGGGAGCCGGCGGCCCGCCGAGGTCGTTAACGCGGGTGAGCCTCCAGACGCTGAGCCGGCCCATGGCTGCGGATACAGCCATGCCGGCGGCGGTCAGCAACATCGGCGGATCCGCGAAGCCGCCAAATGGAAGCCCGATCGCAGCGCCCAGGCCTCCGAATGCGGCAACGTGCAGCCACTGGTTCCGGACGGGCTGCAGCAGCGCCCCGAGGGGCATCCCCAGCGCCCAGCCGATGACAACCGCCGGGATCGCGCCCACCAGCAGGGCCGCGACGAGGAGGAAGCTGAAGCCTACGGCGCTCGGGGGTAGGAATAGCGTGTCGATGCTGAAGAGGACACAGAAGCTCACATGTGTCACCAGGATGCCGGTCCAGACCGCACCGGAGCCCAGCTGGACCCGCACCGGCCGGCTCACCGCCGCGGTCCGCCGAGCCGGTCCAACGCGGATTCCAGCCCGGGCTCCKGAAAAACGAATCCTGCATCGAGCAGCTTGCGGGGTTCAACCCAGCGGCTCTTAAGGACCAACTCGGCTTCAGTGCGGATCAGGACGCTTCCGAGCTTCAGTAGCCAACCGGGTGTTGGCATGCCCCATGGCACCCCGTATGACAGGCGGACCAGCCGCATCAATTCCCGGTTCTCCACGACCTCCGGCGCCGCGACATTGACCGGGCCGGTGACGTCAGGGCGTTGGTGCAGGAAGCCCACCGCACGGTAGAGGTCCTCAACATGGATCCAGCTGAACTTCTGCGTCCCCGTGCTCATCGGGCCGCCCAGGCCCAGCCGCGCCAGGTTCGCGAAGGGGCGCATCACTCCGCCTCCCGGTCCGAGCACAATCGCGATGCGCAGCGGAATCTTCCGGGTGCGCGGGGTCGGCGCCAGGTTCAGCGCATCCTCCCAGGCGCGGGCGACGTCGACGGAGAACCCGGTGCCTGGCTCGCCGTCGTCCTCCGTTTGGGGCCGGTCCTCGGCATTCCGGTAGAGGGTTGCCGTGCTGGCGTTCAGCCAGGTCGCCGGGGGAGTGCGGGAGCGCGAGATGGCGCGGCAAAGTTCCGCCGTCGTGGACACACGGGAGTCCAGGATCTCGGCCCGGTTCCGCGCGTTGTAGCGGCAGTTGACCGAACGACCTGCCAGGTTCACCAGCAGGTCGGCGCCCTCGAGTGCGTGGACGAGGCCGCCGTCGTCTCCCCAGCGCACCGTGTCGGACGGAGAGCGGCCGATGGTCCGAACCTCCCAGCCGTCCTGCCCGAAGCGGTGCTGGAAGTAGCCGCCGATGAATCCGGAGGCGCCGGACAGGACCACAATGTTCTTTCGCATGATTCCCCCGATATTTGTGTGCTGTTGGCCGGTGCTAGCCGCGAACGCTGCGGCTTAAGTCCAAGGCGTCGTCCAGAATCCGGCTGGCCCTGGGAATCCGCGTGAGTGACAGTCCGCGGGCAATCAGCGGGGCGAGGCCGTCTACGAGCTTCCGGGTGCGGCGTTGTCCAGATGAAGTGTCGTACACCCAGAAAAGGGTCACGCCCATGTATGCCAGCCACAGGAGCTCGGGAAGTTCGGCGCGGAGCTTCCGGGCGGCGGCGGGACTGGCGCCGTCGGCCGCGGTGCGGAAGATCGCCAGCGAGGCTTCCCGGGCAGCCGTCGAGGCGTCGTTGAATGGGTTGACGGGCGACGCCGGACGGATGGCGGTCGCGATGAACTCGGCACCAAAGCGGTGGTACGGCGCCATCACGTCCAGCCCGGCATGCATCGTAGCCTTTAGCCTGCCGCTGAGATCCTTGACGCCGACGACGGCCTCCGCGGCCTTGTGGGCGTGCTCGGCCTGGACCTGCAGGTAGAGCTCGTGTACCAGGTCATCCTTCGAGGCGAAGTAGTAGTAGGCGTTCCCGACGGAGACGCCGGCTTCGGCTGCGATAGCGCGCATGGTGGTCTTTTCGAAGCCGAGGTCGCGGAACATACGCAGTGCGACGTCGGCCACCAGTTGCCGGGTCTGTTCGCTCTTGCCGGCCATGGGTGCTCCCCGCTGGTTGTCTGAACATGTTCAACTAGTGTGACACAAATTTGAACATGTTCAAAAAGTGTGGGCGTTCCGCATGGTGGGGTCCTCCGGGTGCCTGGCAGGTATACGGCGCGCGGGACCTGCCTCGCGGGTGCGAGAATGGAGGCGGTTCCACGCGCGCGTCGCAGGGGCCCTCCAGTGCTAATACAGCCGGCCGCCCCCGCATCCCCTTGTTCCGGGCCGCCGAGCGAACCACTACGAATGGAACACCCATGACTTCCGCCAAGACCTTGCCGGCCCCCGCCGCGCCAAAGTTCGCCTCGATCGGTTCCCCGTACTTCGGCATCATGCTGGCCGTCATGGCCGTGGTGCTGATCCTGTCCAACATCGGGGCGTCTAAGGGCGTCGCGATCGGCCCGATCATCACCGACGGCGGGTTCTTTCTCTTCCCGCTCGCTTACATTCTGGGCGATGTCATCAGTGAGGTCTACGGCTTCAAAGTGGCGCGCAAGGCCATCATGACCTCCTTCGCCCTGTCCGTGTTCGCGTCGCTCTCCTACTGGATCGTCATCGCGCTGCCTGGCTTCAACGACGACTACGGCGTGGCCAAGCAGTCGGCACTGGAGCTGGCCCTTGGTCCGGTGCCGCAGATCGTGCTCGCCTCCCTGCTGGCCTTCCTCGCCGGCCAGACCATCAACTCGTGGATCCTGGTGAAGATGAAGGCCCGGTCCGGGGAGAAGTCCTTGTGGGCCCGGCTGATGGGGTCCTCCGGCGTCGGCGAGTTCGTGGACACCCTGATCTTCTGCACCATTGCCGCGTCCGTTATCGGCATCACGGACTTCGGCATGTTTGTGAACTACGTGGTGGTGGGCTTCGTCTACAAGACCCTCGTGGAGTACCTGTTCGTGCCGCTGACTTCGCTCGTGATCCGGTGGATCAAGAAGCGCGAACCGAGCTACGGGATCTGAGCCGCAAGCGTTCACGGCGAGCCTTCCGGCACCCGTTCGCGCCCTCCGCATCCGCCGTTTCGACGGTTCCCTGCCAGCTCGATGTTGGGAATCGTCTAGCCGGCACGGGCCCGTCGAACCGGAGAACTATCGGCCGCGGCGCCCCGGTTCAATGCCTGCAGGACCCTGTACTTGAACTCCACCTCGTTGAACAGGTCCTTCCACTCGATCCGAAGGAACCTCCAGCCCATCTCCATTAGCGCCCTCTCGCGTTGCCGCTCCGCGAACAGGACCTCGCCGGTGGGCCGGTAATCGAAGTACTTGGTCTTGCCGTCGAACTCGAGGGCAACCTTGCGTTCTGGCCAGGCAAAGTCGAGCCGGTGTTCCCCGAGAGGACTCCGGACGAGGTACTGCAGCTCCGGCGGCGTGATCCTGAGCCGGTGCAGCAGTTCCCTCGTGAGGCTCTCCCCGGCCGACTCCGAACGAGGATCAGCCAGTTCGAGGGCCCGGCGCAGCGCGACCACTCCGTTGCGGCCGACCATACCGGAACACCGGGTGCGGAGCAGGCGAAGGTCCGCTCCCATGCGGGCGGCGTGATCGACCAAGATCACGGCCTGTTGCACGGTGAACATCAGGCAGCAGTCGACTACCGTGCGTTCCAGCGACGTGCAGGGGAGGCCGTCCACGAAGCAGAGCTCGTGGCCACCCACGAGACGGGTGTGGGCCACGACGTCGCGCCCGTGTGAGATCCCGGAGGGAGAGCCTTCTTGGGTGAGGTGCACGCGGTCATCCACGTTCCACAGCTGGAGGGCATGGAGGCTGGCACCCGAGATATGACTGTAAACGAACCCTCCCGCCGACGTCGTGAGCGTTCCGAGAGCATGCGCGGAAATCAGCTGCCGACGCTGCGCGGTGGCGTTCAAGCCGCGCCACCACTCCCCGCGGGCGTAGCAGCCACGGCGCAGACGGACGAGCGCTGCCATTTGTACCAGCCGTGCGACGGCGCGGGAATTGAGCCCGGACGCCAGGAGCTGGTCCGTGCGCCAGAGGTTTGCGGTGGGCGGCAGTTCAAGGAGCATGGGACCAGTCTCAATCGGACTCTCGCCGCCGGCCCAGTCACTTTTCCGGGCATGTGGACAACCACTTCGACGATTCCGCGCCGGGTCGACGCTGCCTGACGTCGAGCCCACACGGAACCGTCGAAACGGCGCGCGGACCGCCCGGCGCCCCGCCTGCGTCCCGTCAGGCCTTGAGTGTCCCGTCGAGAAGTTCCCGGAGCTCGCGGAAGTGCCGTTCCGTGGCCTCCTCGTCAAAGACCGAGGTGTCCGCCATCGAATAGCCGTGGGATGCTCCGGCGTAGACCTCGTTCGTCGCCTCCAAGCCGGCAGCGTCCAGGGCATTGCCCAGGCGCACGACGGCGTCGGGCGCCATGCTTTGGTCATGGTCGGCGTGGCCGAACACGAACCGGGCCCGGGCGTTGCCGAGTCCGAGGTGGGGGCTGTCGGGGGCGTCGGTGGCGAGTCCGCCGCCGTGGAAACCGCCGCAGGCTGCCACCACATCCGGGTGGGCGGTTGCGGTCCGCACGGCCAGCCGGGCGCCCATGCAGTAGCCGGTGACGCCGAGCGGGCCGGGCGCGACGCCGTCGAGCTCGGCGAGGGCATCCACCCACGCGTCGATGTCCGGCAGGGCTTTGTCCGTGGTGAGGCGTCCGACCCGCGGGAACGCGGCCGCGCCGGCGCCCCCGCGGCCTTCCGGAGTGCTCATGTCAGTTTCCGGTGCCAGTTCCGCGGCCGTTCCCTCGCGGTAGAAGACGTTCGGGGCCAGCACCACGTAGCCCCAGTCGGCGATGCGCTGCGCCATGTCCTGGATGCGGGGGCGCAGGCCGAAGGCGTCCATGTAGAGGATGACGCCCGGGAACGGGCCGGCACCGGTGGAAGGGCGGGCCACCAGGGCCTCGGCAGTGCCGTCTGCGGCAGGGATCTTGATGAACATCGGGCCAGCCTAGCCGACGTGCCTAGGAGTAGTAGCGCCCCACGGTTTCGGCCTTGAAGTCGAAGAAGGTGCCCGCCTCGATGGCGAGGCGCGCGTCGTCGACCATCTTCACCACGAAGCGCTCGTTGTGGATCGAGATCAGGGTGGCGGAAAGCATCTCCTTGGCCTTGAACAAATGGTGGATGTAGGCCCGCGGGTAATTCAGGCAGGCGTAGCAGTCGCAGCCTTCCTGCAGCGGGCCGAAGTCGCGCTTGTACTTGGCGCCGGAAAGGTTGAACCGCCCGTTGGGGTGGTAGAAGGCCGAGTTGCGGGCCACCCGGGTGGGGGAGACRCAGTCGAAGGTGTCSGCKCCGTTCTCAATGGCGGTGAAGATGTCGTCCGGTTCGGAGATGCCGAGCAGGTGCCGSGGCTTGTTCTCCGGGAGTTCCTCGTTGCACCAGCGCACGATCGTGCCCAGGTTCTCCTTTTCCAGCGCCCCGCCGATGCCGAACCCGTCGAAGTTCATGGCGCCAAGATCACGGCAGGCCTTGCGGCGCAGGTCCTCGTACTGGGCGCCTTGGATCACGCCGAAGAGCGCCTGGTAGGGCTTTCCGGCGCGCTCGTCGGTGAGCCGGAAGTGCTCGGTGAGGCAGCGCTCGGCCCAGCGGCGGGTGCGCTCCAGGGACTCCTCCTGGTAGCCGCGCGAGTTCTGCAGCGTGGTCAGCTCGTCGAAGGCGAACATGATGTCGGCGCCGATCTGGTGCTGGACGTTCATCGAGATCTCGGGGCTGAAGCGGTGCCGGTCGCCGTTGAGATGGCTCTTGAACCACACGCCTTCCTCGTCCACATGGGCCAGGCGTTCCTTGCCGGGGGCGACGGCGTCGTCGGGTCCCGAATTGTCCACCGACTTCATGTCGATGACCTTCTTGAACCCGGAGCCAAGGCTCATCACCTGGAAGCCGCCGGAGTCGGTGAACGTCGGTCCGCGCCAATTCATGAACGCGCCCAGGCCGCCGGCCTCGTCCAGGATGTCCGCGCCCGGCTGCAGGTACAGGTGGTAGGCGTTGGCGAGCACGGCCTGCGCGCCCAGCTCGGCGACGGCTTCGGGCAGTACGGCCTTGACCGTGGCTTTGGTCCCGACGGCGATGAACGCCGGGGTCTGGATCTCGCCATGCGGGGTGGTGATGGTGCCGGTCCGGCCCAGGAACTCCCCGCCATTGCCGCCCGCCTGCTGGCCCGACGGCGCGCATGTCTCGCTCAGGCGTTTGCCGACTCGGAAGGAAAACTCGGATTGCCGGGCGGGCAGCGGGGAGGACGGGGAAGATTCAGGATTCGCTGGCACCGTTCAAGTGTGCCAGCTAACACCGCGGAACCCTTAGTGCAGCGGGTCGGATGTGGGGTAGTTCTCAGCGCGCCAGGTATCCCAGTAGCCGCGGACGGACTCGAGTCGGTGGGCGCCGAGCCCGTAGGTGGAAACGATCGCCAGCGAGCCGCCGTGGGGCCGGAGCTCGGGGATGGCGGGCTGGTCCGCCACGATCAGGAGGCCGTCGCCGTGCTCGGCGTAGCTGTGGACGGTCAGACCGACCTGGTGGTTGCTCCGAAACCAGACCTTGCCGGAAATCTCCTCGCCGGTGGCCAGGGTGAGGGCATACTCCTCGCCGGCGGCCGGGACGTCGGCGACGCCCAACTTGGCGATCGCCGAGCCTCCGGTCCCGGGTACGGAGAAAAACAGCGTCCGGCGCGTGCCGTTGGGGTGCCGCTCCAGGGCGAACCGGAGCTGGTGCAGGAACGTGAGCCAGCCCTGGGTGATGTCCTCGTCCCAGGCTGCCCACTCCGAGTTGTGGTCCACCGCCGCGCGCGTCACGCTGACTTCGGTGCCGGTGGGGACCGGCTTGAGCGTGAAGATGTCGCCGTCGTTGACGATGACGGAGGTGTGGTCCGCGCTCTCGACCACGTTGGGGCTGAAGTAGATGGCTTCGATTTCGGCCGCCAGGTCATCGTCCTCCCAGCCGTGCCACTG
>NZ_JBFRFD010000048.1:0-10940 GCF_052114645.1 Arthrobacter sp. 2YAF22_2 | reverse complement strand
GGATATAAGCGTTTAGTTGAGTGTAAGTTAGATCAATCTGTATCCAGTATTAGCTCTGTTTCTGGTGGAAGTATTACTGCTGCCGCTATCATGATTGCACTACATAAAGGTGGTTCCTTCCGAAATGTACATGATTTTGAAGAACGTGTGATTAACCCTTTAGTAAAATTAGGTCAAATCGACCTGCGAACAAAGTTACTTACAAATTCCTTTACAAAACAAGCATTATCTTTTAAATCCATTCGAGAAAAATGTAGTAATGCACTTCCAAATTTATTGGATGAGTATCTATGTGAGGGGATTCGAATGAAAGACTTGAAAAGTCTTCCTATAGACTGGTATTGCAATACAACATGCTTAGATACTATGAGGATGTTTTATTTTTCGACTGATCATATGTATGGAACTTATATTGGACAAACAACTAATATAGATGATATTACGGTTTCTTATGCTGCATCTACCTCAGCAGCTTTTCCAGTATTATTTTCCCCTATTTCTTTATCTCTAGAAGATAGGGTATTTAGTGATCCAGAAAACAGAATGCAAGGAAGCCCTTTATTACAATTTGGAAGAATTTGGTTTTCTGATGGAGGAGTATTCGATAACATCGGGACTGAACCATTAATCTTGCCAGATGGTGAGATTAAAACAAATAAATATCCGGCACTTGCAAAACATAGAAAAGAACCAATGAAATTTATTCCTAAAGCTAAAAATGAAATTTATATTGTTTTAGATGCCTCTGCATCTGAAAAAGTATGGAAAGAAAATGAGAAGCCTTCATATTTTGAATTGAATAAAAGGATTTTAGACACCTCTAATAGTCAAATTGTAGTATTAAGAAGGAAATTGTTACGTAATCTAGATCCCAAAATATACCCAGGATTACAACTCATTCTTAGTAAGCCTATCCAGACTTTATTAGATAAGAATAATAATCCTTTCTATACCGACCAAATCACTTTACCAGACTATCAATTGCCACCTCGCTCTACAGATAAAGAGGATATTGAGATGCTTTTAGCTGGGCTTCGTACAGATTTAGACGGATTCCATGACAGTGAAATTCATACCTTAATACGTGCAGGCGAAATCAGAATGGACATTGCATTAAGAATGTTACTACCAGAATATATGGAGGATATGACAGGAACCTCTAATCCTATATTTCCATCTGAAGATTTAGAACACTGGTGCCGGGTGGTGGCAACCGACACGCACAACCTCCAGGCCGCGCTGCGGTCCATCCTGCGTATCAAGGGTGTGATCCGGACCGAAACCGTGCTCGCCCTGCACACCCACATCCAGTACCGCACCGAGCCGCTCATCAGCCGGCTGGCCCAGGGCAGCGCAGTCGCCCCCGGTAGGGCCACCCCGCGCCGCACTGCATCCGGGGAACGCCAGCCAAACACTGGATAATGTCCCGGTGACTATCATTGACAACGCCGTGTACGTTGACGGCGTCCGCAGGGCCGACCCGACCAGCCTTGAACAGACCTTCGAGACCATGACCGAGCTCGGCGGGATGGCCTGGATCGGCCTGTACCGGCCGACCGAGGAGGAAATGGCCGCGGTTTCGGCAGAGTTCGGGCTGCACCGTCTGGCGGTCGAGGACGCGATTTCCGCGCACCAGCGCCCCAAGCTGGAGCGTTACGACGACAACCTGTTCACGGTGCTCCGTCCGGCCCGGTACTTGGAAGAATCGGAGACCGTGGAATTCGGCGAACTTCACGTCTTCACCGGCCGGAACTTCGTCGTGACCGTCCGGCATGCCGAAACCCGCGTCGTGGGGCAGGTCCGGCACCGGCTGGAGGGCCGCCCGGACCTGCTGCGCCTCGGCCCGGAAGCCGTCCTCTACGCCCTCCTGGACCAGGTGGTGGATGACTATCTCCCGGTGGTGGCGGGGCTGGAGAACGACATCGACGAGATCGAGGACCAACTCTTCAGCGGGGACCCGCTGGTTTCCCGGCGCATCTACGACCTCGCGCGGGAAGTCATCCATTTCCAGCGGGCCATCCACCCGCTGCCGGCCATGATGCAACACCTTCGGGGGGGCTTCGAGAAGTACGAGGTGGACTCGGAACTGCGGCACAGCCTGCGGGACGTCGAGGACCACGTGGAGCGGTTGATCTCCCGCGCCGATTCCTTCCGTGAACTGCTGCAGAACGCGCTCACCCTGGACGGCACGCTGACCGCCAACCGTCAGAACGAGGCCAGCGCGGAACAAAACGAACAGGTCAAAAAGATCTCGTCCTGGGCCGCCATCTTCTTCGCGCCCTCATTCGTGGCCGGCGTCTACGGCATGAACTTTGTACGGATGCCGGAGCTGCAGTGGACCTACGGCTACCCGATGGCGATCGGCATGATGGCCGGCACTGCGACGATCATGTATGTCATCTTCAAGCGGAAGGGCTGGCTCTAACAGCCCGGCGGCAGTGCAGATTAAGGCGCTGAGCTAGGGCGTCGGGCGCCGGTTGCGGGCTTGGGCCACGAGCCGGACGAAGGCGAGCACGAACCCGGTCTCGATCAATCCCATCAGAGCCAGCAACAGCCACTGCCCGTGGCCGATGAAGTAGACCGCCCCGAGGGAGACCAGTACGGTGCCGAGGGCGAGGGCGTACACGGCGAAGCCGACGGCAACGCGCGCGCTGCGCACGCCGGTGCGGAAACCGAAACCGTGCGGCTCGCCACCCGGGAATCCGCTGACGCGGTCCCGCGGAGCCGGCTGGAGCCGGTCGAATTCCTCCCACGGATCACGCTCGGGTTCCCGACGCTGTTCGGCCATAGCCCTATTATCCCGCGTTACCGCAAGCCTCCGCTCAGGCGGCTTGCTGCGCGATTTTGCCGCGACCGGCGCCGTCCGCTCCGAAGATGAGCCGGCGGGTGGCGATTTTTTCGGTGAAGAAACGGTCGTGGCTGACCACGACGACGGCGCCCGGGAAATGCAGCAGCGCCCGCTCCATCACCTGGGTGCTGCTGAGGTCCAGGTGGTTAGTGGGTTCGTCGAGCAGCAGTACCGAGGCGCCGGAGAGCAGGCACTGCGCCATCGCCACGCGGGCTTTTTGGCCGCCCGAGAGGTTGCCGATCTTCTGCTTAAGGTCCGCCTCGGAGAACTGGAACATGGCAAGGAAACGGTTGACTGACTTCTTTGTGGCGCTGAAGGCCACGCTGTCCGGCAGGGCGTTAACCGCGTGGGACACGGTGTCGCCGTCGTCGAGGTCCTCAAGCATCCGGTTGTACGAAACAAAGCCGGGGCCCTTGGCCCAGGCCACCTCGCCGGCATCGGCGCTCTCCTCGCCGGTGAGCACTTTCAGCAGGGTGGACTTCCCGCTGCCGTTGGCGCCGAGCACCGCGATCCGGTTTCCCTTGCGGATTTCGAAACTCAGGTCGTCGAACAGTTGCTTCTCGCCGTAGGACTTCCCCAGCCCCTGCACCCGGCACAGGACGTCCTTCACGTGGAGTCCGCCGTAAATCTCGGTGACGATCTGGTCCACCGGCCGGGGCGTGCGGGATTTCTTGATCTTGGCGAGCTGGTTGCCCAGCCCGCGGCCGGCGGCCTTGGCGGCCTCGCGGCGGTCTGCGATTCCCTCGGCTTCAAACGCGAGGAGTTCGGCTTCGTGCACGAACTGCTGCTCGAGGGTCTTGAGCCGGAACTGCTTCTGGACCACGTATTCGCCGAAGTTCCCCGGGTATTCGTGCAGGTGGAAGTTTTCGACCTCGACGATCCGGGTGACGACGGCGTCAAGGAACTTCCGGTCGTGCGAAACGATCACCGCGGCRCCCTTGAAGTCACGGAACCAGCCCTCCAGCCATTCGACGCCGGCCACGTCCAGGAAGTTGGTGGGCTCGTCGAGCAGCAGGACGTCCGGGCCCTCGAGCAGGCTCTTGGCCAGCGCGGCGCGGTTGCGCCAGCCGCCGGACAGCGCGTCGATCGGGCAGTGACGGTGTGCGTCGTCGAATCCCAGGGTGGTCAGCACCGTATCGATGCGGCGGGGGTAGTCCCAGCCATCGAGCCGGTCCATGTCCTCGAACAGTGCCGCCTGCCGTCCGATCAGCCGGTCCAGTTCGTCGGGTGCGGGCTCCGCGGCGATGGCGGCGTCAATGGCGGCCAGCTCGGCCTCGACGGCCTTGATCTCGCCGAACAGCCCGTCCAGGACCTCGGTGATGGTCGACTCGCCATTCAGCTCGGAGAACTGGGAGAAGTAGCCCACCCGGGTCCCGAGCTCCACGCTGACCGTGCCGGTGTCCGGAGCCACTTGGTCGAGGATGAGCTTCAGGATGGTGGTCTTTCCGGATCCGTTCTTGCCGATCAGGCCCACCCGGTCGCCCGGTTCCAGCCGGAAGAACACCTCACGGAGGATCTGGGTGTTGTCGAAGCGGACGCTGACGTCATGCAGCCGGATCAGGCTCATTAATGCTGTCCTCTCAGGGGGTGGGGTGCCGCTTCAGACTATCCCGAACGGGCGGGACGGCCTGACGCGTCGGCTCCCCTGGCCGGGCCCTAGGAAACGGGGCCGCGGGGAGCGAACATGATCACGGCCACCCCCGCGACGCAGATCAGTGATCCGATGACGTCCCAGCGGTCAGGCCGAAACCCGTCGAATGCCATTCCCCAGGCCAGCGACCCGGCGACGAAGACGCCGCCATACGCGGCCAGAATCCTGCCGAAATGCGCGTCGGGCTGAAGGGTCGCAACGAATCCGTAGAGACCCAGGGCAATGATTCCGAGCCCGGCCCACCACCAGGCGCGTCCTTCCCGCACGGCCTGCCACACCAGCCAGGCCCCGCCGATCTCAGCGACTGCGGCCAGAATGAACAGCAGCACGGACTTTGCGATGGTCATGCCCTTCATCATGCCGCACCGGAAGCATGCGGGAGCGGCCCGGCCCTTGTACTTTATACCCCCTGGGGGTATCTTTGAATCGTTGTCAGTGAACTGGTATGTCCCGGCCGACGCCCCCCGGCCATCACAGCCGTTCAACCACAGCTCCCATCACCTCGTTCTGCAAGAAAAATGGACACTGACAGGTGCGACATGCGGACCGCTGGTAAGCGGCCTGCCGATCGTCTCGAGGAAAACCTTTGGAAGACCACACTCAGCATCACGACCACCACGCCCGCGGCTCACACGGGCCCGGCCACGGCACGGACGACGATCACGTAGTCCACAGCCACGGCCAGCACGCCGGGCATAGCACTGCGATGTTCAAGGACCGGTTCTGGCTGACGCTGGCCTTGTCCGTTCCGGTCGTTTACTTCAGCCCGATGTTCGGGCATCTGCTCGGCTACCTGCCCCCGGACTTCCCCGGCGCGGCCTGGATCCCGCCGCTGCTGGGCACCATGATCTTCTTCTACGGTGGCATGCCGTTCCTGAAGGGCGGCCTCAACGAGCTGAAGAGCCGGCAGCCGGGGATGATGCTGCTGATCGGCATGGCCATCAGCGTCGCATTCGTTGCTTCCTGGGTCACCAGCCTGGGCATCGGCGGCTTCGAGCTGGACTTCTGGTGGGAGCTGGCCCTGCTGGTGGCCATCATGCTGCTGGGCCACTGGATTGAGATGCGCGCCCTCGGCTCGGCCCAGGGCGCCCTCGACGCCCTGGCCGCGCTGCTTCCCGACGAGGCCGAACGCATCACGGACGCTGGAACCGAGACGGTGGGCGTCTCTGAACTCCGGACCGGGGACACCCTCCTGGTCCGGTCGGGGGCCCGGATGCCGGCCGACGGCGTCGTAGTTGACGGCCAGGCTGAGTTTGATGAATCGATGATCACCGGCGAATCCAAGACCGTGCTCCGCTCGGCCGGCGACCCGGTGGTGGCCGGAACGGTCGCCACCGACAACACAATCAGGGTGCGGGTCACCGCGATCGGGGATGACACGGCCCTGGCCGGCATCCAACGCCTGGTCGCCGAGGCGCAGGCGTCATCCTCCAAGGCGCAGGCCCTGGCCGACCGGGCCGCCGCGTTCCTTTTCTACTTCGCCGCGGGGGCCGGCGTCATTACCTTCATCGTCTGGTCGCTGCTGGGCAGCGTCCCCGAGGCCGTCACACGGACCGTGACCGTCCTGGTGATCGCCTGCCCGCACGCCCTGGGCCTGGCCATTCCGCTGGTGATCGCCATTTCCACCGAGCAGGCGGCCCGGGCCGGCGTGCTGATCAAGAACAGGATGGCGCTGGAACGCATGCGGACCATCGACGTCGTCCTGTTCGACAAGACCGGAACCCTGACCAAGGGCGAACCCGAACTCAAGGACGTAGCCGCGGCCGACGGCGTCAGCCGGGAAGAGCTGCTCGCCCTTGCCTCCGCGGTGGAAGCAGACAGCGAACACCCTGTGGCGCGCGCCATCGTCCGGGCCGCCCGGGACCAGGGGCTGGACGTTCCGCTGGCCACCGGCTTTAGCTCCATGACGGGACGCGGCGTCCGCGCCACGGTCGACGGCCGGGACGTCGCCGTGGGCGGGCCCGCACTGCTCCGGGAACTCGGCGTCGTCGAACCGGCAGTCCTTGCTGCCACCACCAAGGCGTGGATGGACCGTGGTGCGGCCGTGCTGCACGTCCTTGACGGGAACCGGGTCCTCGGCGCCGTCAGCCTGGAAGACGCCGTGCGTGAAGAGTCGCGCCAGGCGGTTGCCGCCCTGCAGAACCGCGGCATCAGGGTCGCCATGATTACCGGGGACGCGCGGCAGGTCGCCGCGGCCGTAGGGTCGGAACTGAAGATCGACGAGATCTTCGCCGAAGTCCTCCCGACAGATAAGGACAAGAAGGTTGCCGAGCTGCAGGGGCGCGGCCTGAAGGTGGCGATGGTCGGTGACGGCGTCAACGATTCCCCGGCACTCGCGAGGGCCGAAGTGGGCATCGCCATCGGCGCCGGCACCGACGTCGCCATGGAATCGGCCGGAGTGGTGCTGGCCGGCAATGATCCCCGCGCTGTCCTGTCGATGGTGGACCTGTCCCGGGCCGCCTACCGGAAGATGTGGCAAAACCTGGTGTGGGCCACCGGCTACAACGTCATTTCGGTGCCGCTGGCCGCCGGCGTGCTGGCCTTCGCCGGGGTGGTGCTCTCCCCCGCCGCCGGCGCAGTCCTGATGTCCATCTCCACGGTTGTGGTCGCCCTGAACGCGCAGTTGCTGCGGCGCATAAAGCTGAACCCGGCTCAGGTCCGCTAAAGCGCTCCATTCCCCCATGGCCACGGCGTCCGGAGCCGCCGTGATGAGCAATCGGGTTTCTCGGTTTACGCGCCTGCGCCGAGACTGATGAGGTGGGCGGCCGCAGTCCAACCCCAGCCGGTGTAGGCCGCCACCTGGTCCTGGCTGACGACCGTATAGAGGATGTCCGCGCCGTGCACGTACGCCTCGTCCGCCAAGGCCGCCAGAACCGCCGCTTCAAAGCCCTTCCCGGTTTCCGTCGCCTCCGCCTGCAGGCTGCCGATGACGGCCAGGCTGTCCTCGATGCTGACGCGTCCGCTGGCGACCGGGTGGTCGAAAACGGAAATTTCCACAAGGTCATACAGCTCCAGGGGTGCCTGGGCAAGCTCGGCGTTCTCGGGCAGAGCCGGCGCGGCGTTCAGGTCCTCGGTTGGGGCGGTGAGCAGCACGGCCTCCCCCACCGGGGCCAACCCCAGGGTCGCGGCGTAGCCCAGCGCAGCTCCGGGGTCGGTGGTAACGAGGGTCAGGACGGCCCCGGGCCGCTGACGGACGGTCTCCGCCGCACGGTCCGCGCCGGTTCCGGGCCACGCGAGGATGTACTCCGGTTGGGAATGTGTACCCGCGGTGACCACTCCGGATCCCTCCGGGGCCGAGGACTGCCCGCGGACGGCCGCCCAGGCGGCGGCCCAGAGGGGAAGGGTATCCTGCCAGCCAGCCATGATTAGTTCTCCTTTGGATCGGCTACTTCGAGGATACGGGCGAACCGGCGGGCAGGGGGCGGCCCCGGCCGTAGGCGCGGGACAGGGTGACAGCGGTGATGACTATCAGTGCCAGCATAACCGCGCCAAACATCACAACGGCCGGAACCAGTGCGGTCGTCTGAAGGATCAGCCCCAGCAGCACCACCGGCACTGCCATGCCGACATACCCGACCAGGAACAGCCCGGCCAGCGCTTCACCGCGGGTCTCCGGAGCGGAGATGGCGATGACCGTGCCGATCGCGGACTTGAAGGTCACGCCTACCCCGGACCCCGCGACCAGGCCGCCGGCGATCAGCAGCGGAAGTGAAGAAGCAGCGATCGACACGGTGACAAGACCGAGCCCTGCGCCCAACAGGATCAGGCCGACGACGAACTGCCTGCTGCGCTCCCAGCGGGAGGAGAGCACCTGGAACGCTGCCGAGGAGGCGAAGACGACGAAGGCCACTGCGCCCGCCACTACGTGCGAGGTGATGCCCAGTTGCCGTGCCAAAAAGGACGGCGCCAAGGAGGTGAAGAAGCCGAACATGGCGAACCCGACGAAGGCCATCATGGCCGCGGCCACGTACTGTCCGCGGGCGGCGCGGGGAACGACGACCCGCTGCGGCCGGTAGACCCACGTGTCGTCGACGTTGTTGACGGTTTCCGGGACGGTCACGATCAGCAGCAGCCCGGCCAGCAGGAGAAACGCGAACACCACGTACGGGGTGTAGAGCGGCATCGGCACATACTCGGCGAGGAAGCCGGTGATGAGCGGGCCCAGGCCCAGGCCGCCGATGTTGGCTGCGGTGGAGATGACCTCGGCGCGCCGTGACCCGGTGCCGGGGCGGGCCGCACTGTGCAGTTCGGTCATGTGCGCGGTGGCCGTGGCGGTGAGCATGCCGATGCCGAGGCCGCAGACGAACCGGGCAAGCAGCAGTCCTGGAAGGTCCGGCCAAACGAGGAAGATCAGCGCCGCGACGACGTTGAGCAGGACAGCGGGCGCAATTACCCTGCGGCGGCCGAACCTGTCGGAGATGTGACCTGCCAGAAACAGGCTCGCCACCACACCGGCAGCGTAGGCGGCGAAGATGATGGTGATGGTGAACGCGCTGAACCCGCCCCGCTGCTGGTACAGCACGTACAGCGGGGCCGGCGCGGCGGCAAACGCCATCGTGACCATGAAGACGAAGGTGACAATCCAGAACCCGCGTCCGTGCCGGCGCCGGTGCGCCTGCTGGGATGCGTCGGCCCGAAGGGCGGGAGAGGTGAGAGTGTGAGTCATTCCTCCAGTATTGGGCCCCAAAGTAATCGCGTCCAACGCTTATTGGCGCTGATATCCATCGTCATCGGCGATGATGAATCCATGCAGCTGTTTCAGATCGAATACTTCGTCGCGGTGGCCGAAGCGCTGAGCTTCACCCAGGCTGCCCGGCGGGTCAACATCGTCCAGTCTGCCGTCTCGGCAGCCATCCGCCAGCTCGAACACGAACTCGGCTCGGAACTGTTCATCCGCCAAGGCCGAAGCATCCGCCTCACCCCTGCGGGAGAGGCCATGCTCCCGCGTGCCCGCACCATCCTCGCCGACGTGCAGGCCGCACGGGACGCCGTCGACGCCGTCCGCGGGACGGTCCGCGGGACGGTGGCCCTGGGTACGCTGGCCTACGCCGGGTCCGTCGATGTGCTGCAGATCCTGGGGACAGTCCGGCGCGAGTACCCGGGAATCGTCATCAAGCTGCGCCAGACGGTCCAGGGAACCCGCACCAGCCTGGCGGATGTCCGGTCCGGTGCCCTGGATCTGGCGTTGGTGTCCGTGCCCGAAGAGGCCGCGCCCGACGTCGAGCTGTACCCGCTGCATGCCGAGGCCATCGTCTTTGCCTGTCCCGACTCCCACCATCTGGCCGGCCGGAAGCGCGTGAGCCTGGCCGAGATCGCAGACGAGCCGTTCATTGACTTTCCCGAAGGCTGGGGAAACCGCACCACGGTGGACGCAGCTTTCGCCACGTCGGGGCTGCACCGCACGGTCCACACCGAAGTGGTGACCTTCACCATGGCCACGGACCTGGTCCGGGAGGGCCTGGGCGTCGCTTTCCTGCCCGAGTCGGCGCTACAGCGCGGCCAAGGGGCAGGGATCAGGGCCATCCACACGCCTCTGGTGTGGCGCATCCAATTGGCCCACTCCGCCGTCCGCCAGGCCACCGCCGCCGACCGCGTGGTGATCGGCGAATTCCGCCGCGTAACGACGGGCGCTCCCCTGCAGGTGCAACAACTTCACAGTGAATAAGGGGTGGTCTTGGCTTGCACCGGAGTGGTTGACTTTCAGCGGGGCCGGACTAGATTCGATCGCCAATTTGGTTACCCGATCAACGGCCTGGTCCCACCGAATGATCCGTATCTTCACCTGATCCGTTTCTTTAGGGAGAGCACCATGACTGACATCACCATCATCGGTTCCGGCAACATGGGACGCGGCATCGGAACCCGTGCGGTCGCGGCCGGACGCTCCATCCAGGTCCTCGACAAGAGCGCCGAAGAGGCACAGAAGCTCGCAGCCGAACTCGGATCCGGCGCCACCGGTGCAGCTTCCACCGAGGCTCCCGCCGGCCGCATCGTGGTACTCGCCCTGCCGTTCGACGCCGCCAAGGAGGTTGTCAGCGGCTACGGTGATGCCCTCGACGGCCGCATCATCATCGACATCACCAATCCGATCAACTTTGAAACCTGCGACTCCCTTGTCGTGGACCCGGGCACCTCCGCGGCGGAGGAAATTGCCAAGCTGGCCCCGTCGGGGGCCAGCGTCGTGAAGGCATTCAACACCACGTTCGCCGGCACCCTGATCGCCGGCGAGGTGGCCGGCCAGCCGTTGGACGTTTTCATCGCCTCGGATTCCGAGGACGCTCGCAATGAGGTCGCCGACTTCGTCACCGCCGCCGGGCTCCGCCCGCTCCAGGTCGGCGGCCTGCACCACGCCCGCGAACTGGAAGGCTTCCAGCTGCTCCTGATGGCACTGCAGGCCAACCCGGCGTACGAGAACTTCAACTGGGGCACTGCGCTGAAGAT
>NZ_JBFRFD010000047.1:0-11203 GCF_052114645.1 Arthrobacter sp. 2YAF22_2 | reverse complement strand
GCGTGGAACTCAGGAGCTCCGTCGCCGCCCAGGGAATCGTAGGAGAAGTCACTGAACGCGCTCGGGCCGGTGAACAGATTGGCCTTCGCTTCCTCAGTCGGCTCGACCGTGACCTCGGTGTAGCGCGGGAGACCCGTGCCGGCCGGGATCAGCTTACCGATGATGACGTTTTCCTTGAGGCCGAGCAGCGGATCGCTCTTGCCTTCCATGGCCGCCTGCGTCAGGACGCGGGTGGTCTCCTGGAAGGAAGCTGCGGACAGCCAGGACTCGGTCGCCAGGGACGCCTTGGTGATACCCATCAGCTCGGGACGGCCGGAGGCCGGCGTCTTGCCCTCGGAAACCACGCGGCGGTTGGCGTCCTCGAAGCGGCTGCGTTCGGCGAGCTCGCCGGGCAGCAGATCCGATTCACCGGATTCGATGACCGTGACGCGGCGCAGCATCTGGCGGACGATAACCTCGACGTGCTTGTCGTGGATACCGATGCCCTGGCTGCGGTACACGCCCTGGACTTCGTCAACCAGGAACTTCTGCGCGGCACGGGGGCCCATGATGCGCAGCACCTGCTTGGGGTCGACCGGACCGTTGATGAGCTTCTGTCCGACGCTGACGTGATCGCCGTCTTCGATGAGGAGACGTGAACGGCGCAGCACCGGGTAGGCGATCTCTTCAGATCCGTCATCCGGGGTGATGACCAGGCGCATCTGGCGCTCGGACTCTTCGATGGTGATGCGGCCGGCTGCTTCGGCAATCGGTGCGACACCCTTCGGAGTACGGGCTTCGAAGAGCTCCTGGATACGGGGCAGACCCTGGGTGATGTCGTCGCCGCCGCCGGCGGAAACTGCACCACCGGTGTGGAACGTACGCATGGTCAGCTGGGTACCGGGCTCACCGATGGACTGTGCGGCGATGATGCCCACGGCCTCGCCGATGTCCACGGTCTTGCCGGTGGCCAGCGAACGGCCGTAGCACAGGGCGCAGGTACCGACGCTGGACTCACAGGTGAGTACGGAACGGACCTTGACCTCCGTGATGCCGGCTGCGAACAGCTCGGCAATGACGACGTCGCCGCAGTCAGTGCCGGCCGCCGCCAGGACCTTGCCCTTGGAGTCAACGACATCCACGGCCAGGGTGCGGGCGTAGGCGCTGTTCTCGACGTTTTCGTCCAGGACCAGCTCACCGTTGGCGTCCGCGACCGCGATCGGGGTGACGAGGCCGCGCTCGGTGCCGCAGTCCTCTTCACGGACGATGACGTCCTGCGACACATCCACCAGGCGACGGGTCAGGTAACCCGAGTTGGCGGTACGCAGTGCGGTATCGGCCAGACCCTTGCGGGCACCGTGCGTGGCGATGAAGTATTCCAGCACCGACAGGCCCTCGCGGTACGAGGACTTGATCGGACGCGGGATGATCTCGCCCTTCGGGTTGGCCACCAGGCCACGGATACCCGCGATCTGACGGACCTGCATCCAGTTACCACGGGCACCGGAGGAGACCATCCGGTTGATGGTGTTCATCGGGGACAGGTTGTCACGCATCGCCTGGGCGATTTCGTTCGTCGCTTTGTTCCAGATCTCGATCAGTTCCTGGCGACGCTCGTCGTCGTCGATCAGGCCCTTGTCGTACTGGCCCTGGATCTTGGCAGCCATGGTCTCGTAGCCGGCAAGGATCTCCGGCTTGTTCTTCGGGACCTCGATGTCAGAGATGGCAACCGTGACGCCCGAGCGGGTAGCCCAGTAGAAACCGGCGTCCTTCAGGTTGTCCAGCGTTGCCGCCGTGATGACCTTCGGGTAGCGCTCGGCCAGGTCGTTGACGATCCGGGACAGCTCGCCCTTGTCGGCAACGGCCTCAACCCACGGGTAGTCCGCGGGCAGTGTCTGGTTGAACACGACCTGACCCAGGGAGGTCTCGACCAGAGCAATCTGACCGGGCTCCCAGCCTTCGGGAGCTTCCCAGCCGGCGTAGGGCACGAAGCCCTCGAGCCGGATCTTGACCTTGKAGTTCAGGTGCAGTTCGTGCAGGTCGAACGCCATGATGGCTTCCGCCACGGAGGAGAAGATCCGGCCTTCGCCAGCCGAACCGACACGCTTGGTGGTCAGGTGGTAGAGGCCGATGATCATATCCTGCGACGGCAGCGTCACCGGGCGGCCGTCGGACGGCTTCAGGATGTTGTTCGAAGACAGCATCAGAATCCGGGCTTCGGCCTGGGCTTCGGGGCTCAGCGGCAGGTGGACTGCCATCTGGTCGCCGTCGAAGTCGGCGTTGAAGGCACCACAAACCAGCGGGTGAAGCTGGATGGCCTTACCTTCGACCAGCTGCGGCTCGAAGGCCTGGATGCCGAGACGGTGCAGGGTAGGTGCACGGTTCAGCAGCACAGGGTGCTCGGTGATGATCTCTTCGAGCACGTCCCAGACCTGYGGGCGGTAGCGTTCGACCATCCGCTTGGCGGACTTGATGTTCTGTGCGTGGTTGAGGTCAACCAGGCGCTTCATCACGAACGGCTTGAAGAGCTCCAGCGCCATCTGCTTGGGCAGGCCGCACTGGTGCAGCTTCAGCTGCGGGCCAACGACGATGACCGAACGGCCGGAGTAGTCAACGCGCTTACCCAGGAGGTTCTGACGGAAACGACCCTGCTTGCCCTTGAGCATGTCGCTCAGGGACTTCAGCGGGCGGTTGCCCGGCCCGGTGACCGGGCGGCCGCGGCGGCCGTTGTCGAAGAGGCTGTCAACGGCTTCCTGAAGCATGCGCTTCTCGTTGTTGACGATGATCTCCGGGGCGCCGAGGTCCAGCAGGCGCTTGAGACGGTTGTTGCGGTTGATCACGCGGCGGTACAGGTCGTTGAGGTCGGAGGTCGCGAAGCGGCCGCCGTCCAGCTGGACCATCGGGCGCAGTTCCGGCGGGATCACCGGGACGGCGTCCAGCACCATGCCGAGCGGGCTGTTGTCGGTCGTGAGGAACGCGTTGACCACCTTGAGCCGCTTGAGGGCGCGGGTCTTGCGCTGGCCCTTGCCGTTGGCGATGATGTCGCGCAGCAGGTCGGACTCGGCCTGCATGTCGAAGGTCTCAAGACGCTTCTTGATGGCCTCGGCACCCATGGAGCCCTCGAAGTACATGCCGTAGCGGTCACGCAATTCGCGGTACAGGCCTTCGTCACCTTCGAGGTCGGCGACCTTCAGGTTCTTGAAGCGGTCCCAGACCTGCTCGAGGCGCTCGATTTCGGCATCCGCGCGCTTGCGCACGTTGGCCATCTGGCGGTCGGCGGAGTCGCGGGCCTTCTTCTTGTCGGCAGCCTTGGCGCCTTCGCCTTCGAGGCGGGCAAGCTCGTTCTCGAGGTCGCGGGCGATCGTGGCGATGTCCGAGTCACGGTTGTCGATCAGCTGCTTCTTCTCGATGTCGTGCTCAACCTGGAGGTTGGGCAGTTCCTCGTGACGGGCATCAGCGTCAACGCTCGTGATCATGTAGGCGGCGAAGTAGATGACCTTTTCAAGGTCCTTCGGTGCCAGGTCAAGGAGGTAGCCCAGGCGGGACGGGACACCCTTGAAGTACCAGATGTGCGTTACCGGGGCGGCCAGCTCGATGTGGCCCATGCGCTCACGGCGCACCTTGGCACGGGTGACCTCAACGCCACACCGCTCGCAGATGATGCCCTTGAAGCGCACGCGCTTGTACTTGCCGCAGTAGCATTCCCAGTCGCGGGACGGGCCGAAGATCTTCTCGCAGAAGAGGCCGTCCTTCTCAGGCTTAAGCGTGCGGTAGTTGATGGTTTCCGGCTTCTTAACCTCGCCGTAAGACCAGCCACGGATGTCTTCCGCGGTGGCGAGGCCGATCTGCATGAGGCCGAAGGAGGATTCGCTGGACATATGGTCCCTGTTCTCTCTTGTTCTCTAAATTCTGAAGTCTTGGGTTACGGGAAGAGGGAGGCGGTGTACGACGGCGGGGGCGAACCCGCCGTCGTACATCACCTGCTAGACCTCTTCTACGGAACTGGGCTCTGCACGAGACAGATCGATGCCCAGTTCTTCCGCAGCCGTGAAGACTGCGTCATCAGAGTCACGCATTTCAATTGTGGTTCCGTCCGTGGACAGCACTTCCACGTTCAGGCACAGCGACTGCATTTCCTTGATCAAGACCTTGAAGGACTCAGGAACGCCCGGCTCCGGGATGTTCTCGCCCTTGACGATGGCTTCGTAGACCTTCACACGACCGTGGATATCATCCGACTTGATCGTGAGGAGCTCCTGGAGCGTGTAGGCGGCGCCATAGGCTTCGAGCGCCCACACTTCCATTTCACCGAAGCGCTGGCCACCGAACTGTGCCTTACCACCSAGCGGCTGCTGSGTGATCATSGAGTACGGGCCGGTGGAGCGCGCGTGGATCTTGTCGTCCACCAGGTGGTGGAGCTTCAGGATGTACATGTAGCCGACCGAGATCGGATCCGGGAACGGCTCGCCGGAGCGGCCGTCAAACAGGCGGGTCTTGCCCGAAGAGTTGATCAGGCGCTCGCCGTCGCGGGTGACGTTCGTGGAGTCGAGCAGGCCCGTGATTTCTTCTTCACGTGCGCCGTCGAAGACCGGCGTCGCGACAGTGGTCGAGCCACTCTCGCGCGGCAGGTTCGGCAGCTGCTTGACCCACTCGGGCTCGCCTTCGATCTTCCAGCCGGTCTTGGCAACCCAGCCGAGGTGCGTTTCCAGCACCTGGCCGACGTTCATACGGCCCGGGACACCCAGCGGGTTCAGGACGATATCAACGGGGGTGCCGTCGGCAAGGAAGGGCATGTCCTCGATCGGGAGGATCTTGGAGATGACGCCCTTGTTGCCGTGACGGCCGGCGAGCTTGTCGCCGTCGGTGATCTTGCGCTTGGCGGCCACGTAGACGCGGACCAGCTGGTTGACGCCCGGGGGCAGCTCGTCGTCGTTGTCGCGGTCGAAGACACGGACACCGATCACGGTGCCGGACTCGCCGTGCGGCACCTTAAGGGAGGTGTCGCGCACTTCGCGGGACTTCTCACCGAAGATGGCGCGCAGCAGGCGCTCTTCCGGGGTCAGCTCGGTCTCGCCCTTGGGAGTGACCTTGCCAACCAGGATGTCGCCGGCTTCAACTTCGGCACCGATGTGGATGATGCCGCGCTCGTCCAGGCCAGCCAGGACTTCCTCGGACACGTTGGGGATGTCACGGGTGATTTCCTCGGCACCAAGCTTGGTGTCGCGGGCATCGATCTCGTGCTCCTCGATGTGGATCGAGGACAGGACGTCCTCGGCCACGATCCGCTGGGACAGGATGATGGCATCCTCGAAGTTGTGGCCTTCCCATGACATGAATGCCACGAGCAGGTTCTTACCGAGGGCGAGCTCGCCCTGGTCCGTTGCCGGGCCGTCGGCGATAATGCCGCCGACTTCCAGGCGCTGGCCTTCGTTCACCAGGACGCGGTTGTTGTAGCAGTTGCCCTGGTTGGAGCGCGCGAACTTGTTGATCCGGTAGTTGGTTTCCGTACCGTCGTCGTTGAGCATGATGACCAGCTCAGCGGAGACCTCCGTAACCACACCGGCCTTCTTGGCGATGGTGACGTCACCGGCGTCGACGGCGGCGGCACGTTCCATGCCGGTACCGACGAACGGTGCCTCGGAACGGACCAGCGGCACGGCCTGGCGCTGCATGTTGGCACCCATGAGTGCACGGTTGGCATCGTCATGCTCGAGGAACGGGATCAGKGCGGTWGCCACGGACACCATCTGGCGCGGGGAAACGTCCATGAACTCGACCTCGGCGGCGGGAACCAGCACGGGCTCGCCTCCACCGCCGCGGGCACGAACCAGCACGGTCTCTTCGGCGAAACGCTTGTTCTCGTCGAGCGGCGCGTTGGCCTGTGCGATCAGGACCTCGGCCTCGTCGTCGGCCGTGAGGTACTGGACCTCATCGGAGACGACACCCTCGGACACGAGGCGGTACGGGGTCTCGATGAAACCGAACGGGTTGATGCGGCCGTAGGAAGCCAGCGAACCGATCAGGCCGATGTTCGGGCCTTCAGGGGTTTCGATCGGGCACATACGTCCGTAGTGGGACGGGTGGACGTCTCGAACTTCCATGCCGGCGCGGTCACGGGACAGACCACCCGGGCCGAGCGCGGACAGGCGGCGCTTGTGGGTCAAACCCGAAAGCGGGTTGTTCTGGTCCATGAACTGCGASAGCTGGGACGTTCCGAAGAACTCCTTGATCGCTGCCACGACGGGGCGGATGTTGATCAGCGTCTGCGGCGTGATGGCCTCGACGTCCTGGGTCGTCATACGCTCGCGGACAACGCGCTCCATGCGGGACAGGCCGGTGCGGACCTGGTTCTCGATGAGCTCCCCGACGGCGCGGATGCGGCGGTTGCCGAAGTGGTCGATGTCGTCGATCTCGACGCGCAGCTCGTGGTCCTGGCCGTCGCGCTTGCCCGTGAGGGTCTTCTCACCGGCGTGCAGGGCTACCAGGAACTTGATCATGGCAACGATGTCTTCAACGTGCAGCACGGATGCTTCCTTGTCGCCAAGGGAGCGGTCGATGCCGAGCTTGCGGTTGATCTTGTAACGGCCGACCTTGGCCAGATCGTAGCGCTTGGAGTTGAAGTACAGGTTGTCCAGCAGGGACTGGGCAGCCTCGACCGTGGGCGGCTCGCCCGGTCGCAGCTTCCGGTAGATGTCCAGCAAAGCGTCTTCGCGGGTCTCGGTGGCGTCCTTCTCCAGCGTCGCGCGCATGGAGTCGTACTGACCGAACTCTTCGAGGATCTGGCCTTCGGTCCAGCCGAGGGCCTTCAGCAGCACGGTGACGGACTGCTTGCGCTTCCGGTCGAGGCGAACGCCGACCTGGTCACGCTTGTCGATTTCGAGTTCGAACCAGGCGCCGCGGGACGGGATGATCTTCGCAGTGAAGATGTCCTTGTCGCTGGTCTTGTCCGCGGTGCGCTCGAAGTAGGCGCCCGGGGAACGGACCAGCTGGGACACGACGACACGCTCGGTGCCGTTAACGACAAAGGTGCCCTTCTCGGTCATCAGCGGGAAGTCGCCCATGAACACGGTCTGCTGCTTGATTTCGCCCGTGTTGTTGTTCATGAATTCGGCCTTGACGTACAGCGGAGCGGAGTACGTAGCGTCCCGGTCCTTGCACTCGGCCATGGTGTACTTCGGATCAGCGAACTCCGGCTCGGAGAAGCTCAGGGACATTGTGCCCTGGAAATCCTCGATCGGGGAGATCTCTTCGAAGATGTCAGACAGACCCGAAGAGGTGGCGACGCTGAGGTCGCCTTCTTCGACGGCCTTCGCGACGCGTGCCTGCCAGCGTTCGTTTCCGACCAGCCAGTCAAAGCTGTCGGTTTGCAGGGCAAGCAGATTCGGAACGTCAAGCGGTTCGTGAATCTTTGYGAAAGAGAGCCGGCGGGTTRCACCGTCGGTGCTGTCGGCATTGATAGCGGTAGCGTTGTTTACATTAGAGGTGCTCGAGGCGACCAAGAGGGATCCTTCCACAGACCTTCAGGCGTTTTCAGATCTCCCCCGTTATGCAGTCTGCGAAAATGACTCCGCAGTGCTACCAGTCCGGTTCCGCTATATGACCCGGGCCCGCGCTGTCCATGCTGGTGCACGTTGTAGACGGCACATTGATGGAGCAGCTGTCAGGCTAAGCCCACCGCTATATGAAGGCTGAAGGTAAACAGGGAAGACGCAAATATCAACACTACGGCAAAGCAACCTACTTGTCTACCCCACTTCAGCGGTTATTGCAAGCACGTCCCCCGCCCGCGCCCCGGGCCCAGCCGCATGCACCCGCCCGCAGCCCACTACCGCATAATGTCCGGCGAATGGCCGGCGAATGGCTCAGTGACTTGGCTCACGATAACCTTGGAGGGACGCCCATAGAGATCGGAAGAGACAACCATGAGCAACTCCACGGACAACAATGATGTTGTCATCCTCGCCGGCGCCCGCACCCCGCAGGGCCGGCTCAACGGGCAACTGGCGAGCTTCACCGCCGTCGACCTCGGCGCCCACGCCATTCGCGCCGCCCTGGCTGCCAGCGGGCTGAAGGCGGACCAGGTTGACTCGGTCATCATGGGCCAGGTCCTGCAGGCGGGTGCCGGCCAAAACCCGGCCCGGCAGAGCGCCATCGGGGCGGGCATCGGCTGGAACGTCCCCGCCATCACCATCAACAAGGTCTGCCTCTCCGGCCTCACCGCCGTGATCGACGCCGCCCGGGCTATCCGCAGCGGCGACRCCAGGGTTGTGGTTGCCGGCGGCCAGGAGTCCATGAGCYGGGCGCCGCACCTCCTGCCCGGCTCACGCCAGGGCTGGACCTACGGCTCCGTCCAGGCGCTCGACGCCGCCGCCCACGACGGCCTCACCGACGCCTTCGACGGGCAGTCCATGGGGCTGTCCACGGAGAGCAAGAATGTCACGCTCGGCATCGACCGCGCCGCCCAGGACGGCGTGGCCGCCGCCTCGCACCAGCGCGCCGCCACCGCCGCCAAGGACGGGATTTTCGACGGCGAAATCGCGCCGATCAGCGTCAAGCAGCGCAGGGGCGAGCCGATTGAGGTCGGCACCGACGAGGGTRTCCGGCCGGACACGTCCATCTCCTCCCTCGCCGCCCTGCGTGCGGCCTTCGCCACCGACGGCACCATCACGGCCGGCAACTCCTCACCGCTCTCGGACGGCGCAGCCGCCCTGGTCCTCACCTCGCGGAAGTTCGCCGAAGAGAACGGCCTGGAGTACCTGGCCGTGGTGGGCCGGCCCGGGCAGGTCGCCGGGCCGGACAATTCCTTGCATTCGCAGCCCTCCAATGCGATCAAGAGCGCCCTGGAGAAGGCCGGCTGGTCCACCGCGGACCTCGACTTCATCGAGATCAACGAGGCCTTCGGTTCGGTGGCGGTGCAGTCCCTCAAAGACCTGGACTACCCCCTGGAGCAGTGCAACATCCACGGCGGGGCCATCGCCCTGGGCCACCCGATCGGCGCTTCCGGAGCCCGGCTGGCCCTGCACGCGGCCCACGAGTTGAAGCGGCGCGGCGGCGGCAAGGCCGCCGTGTCGCTCTGCGGCGGCGGCGGCCAGGGCGAGGCCCTGCTGCTGTACCGCGACTGATGGCCGAACTCGTAGAGAACCAAGGGCCCGGCGGCGCCGGCAGGGAACGCTTCCTGGCCGACGCCGCCGCTCGCGGCCTCACCGTGGAGCTGGTGGAGCGGCTGGCCGCGAACAGCCTGGCGGAAGCCGCCGGCATCCTCGGCATCCCTCCGGCGGACATCGTGAAATCGCTCGTGGTCAAGCACAAGGACGGCAGCTTCCTGTTCGCCCTTATCCCCGGCGACCGTCAGATCTCGTGGCCCAAGCTCCGCCAACTGCTGGGCGTCAACAAGCTCTCGCTGCCCAGCCCGGACGTGGCCCTCGCCGCCACCGGCTACGAGCGCGGCACCATCACCCCGCTCGGCAGCACCTCCGCGTGGCCCGTCTACGCCGACAGCAGCATCACCGGCCGCCGCGTTTCGATGGGCGCCGGCGAACACGGGTACAGCGCCTTCGTCGACGCCGACGCCCTCACCGCGGCCCTCAGCGCCGTCGTCGCCGACATCACCGAACCTGCCTAGCTCGAACTCGCACAACCGGGTTAACAACCGGGTTCATTGCCGGGCCAGGTACAGTGCCCGCTCTGGCAGCTGCCTCACCCGTCGGCTGCTCCGTAACTGCCGTTATCAGCGCTCAGAAGGGCACTTGCGGAGCAACCGATGGTGATGGGCGGGGGTCAGGCGGTGACGGTCAGCGGCTGGCCGTTGACCGTGAGCCGCCAGTTGCTCTGGCTGAACACGGCCGCGTCCAGGGTGCCGTGGGCCACGACGTAGTCGATGATGCGCTGCCGAATCTCCTGCTGGCTGTTCGAGAGCACCGGCGCCGTCTTCACGGCCGGGAAGTTGCCGCCGCCGCTCTGCCGGTAGTTGTTGATCGCCATGGCGAATTCCTTCCCGGCCGGCACGGGCGCTCCGCCGTACGTCAGGTTCATGATCCGGTCCCCCGCCGGACGGGCCAGGTCGATCTCGTAGTTCAGCGGTGCGTCCAGGCCGTAGGCGACGTCGTAGTTGTAGTCCGGGGTGCCGTTCGGGGCCAGAGCGGTCACGGCGTTCGTGACGTCCTGGGCGCGGGCCGTCGTGCCGCCCACCGGCCGGAAGTACTGCGCCGACCATTCGAGGTAAGCCTTGACCTGGGCGCCCGTCACCTTGATGGACAGCAGCGTGTTGTCGAAGATGTACAGCCCGGCCACGTCGCGGATGGTCAGCGGTCCGGCCTTGACGTCCACCGAGCGCGAGAACGCGGCCGCAATGGAGAGGACCGGCAGCCCGGCGTCGGGGCCGTTCGCCAGTTCGGCTTTGATGGTGCTGGCCTGGACGTAGTTGATCGCGTCGATCGCGGCCGAGTCGGCCCAGCATGCGGTCGCCGTCGTGAGCGGCGCGGTGGACGTGCCGATCACCTGGTTGACGTACTTCACGGTCGCCTCGTGTCCGGCCTGCACGGCGCTGACGACGGCGGGGTCGGCGTCGACCGTCTTCGCGTCCAGGAGGTGGGAGTGCGCCGAGGTGACGGTCCACTGGCCGCGGTCCTTGACGAGCTGCAGGTCGATCACGGCGACGCGCATGCCCCATTTCAGCGGTTCGGTCAGGAGTACCTGCCGGCCCGTGGCCGTGTTGGTGACGAAGCGCTCCGGGATTTCCAGGTGCGCGTGCCCGACCAGGATGGCATCGATTCCGGGGACTTCCTCGGCCAGCTGGGTGGACGCGTTTTCCGCGAACGGCAGCGCATCGCCGTAGGAGGACCCCGGGGTCGCGCCCGAGTGGCTTGAGACGATGACGACGTCGGCTCCCGCGGCTTTCATCTGCGGGATGACCGTCTTGGCTTCCTCGACGATGCCGTTGAAGTCGAGCTTGCCCTGGACGTTGTCGCGGTCCCAGAGGGCACAGCCCGGGGTCACAAAACCGACGAGGCCGACCGTCAGCCAGCCGTTCTCGGTCTTGACGCGCTTGAGGATGTACGGGGTGAAGGCGCGGCCGCCGGTCACGGCGTCGTGCACGTTGGCGCCGAGCAGCGGAAAATCCAACTGCTTCTCCCAAGTCCGCAGCAGCGGGATTCCGTAGTTGAATTCGTGGTTGCCGAGCGCGACCGCGTCATAGCCAACGGCGTTCATGGCCAGCGCCATCGGG
>NZ_JBFRFD010000046.1:0-11323 GCF_052114645.1 Arthrobacter sp. 2YAF22_2 | reverse complement strand
ACGTGGCCGAGAGACGGTCCACCACACTCGGCGTGGCAGCGAWTTGCCAGAGATGGCCGCTTCGACGATCTACATTCCGGCCCTTCTTGGCAAACGGCCGAGGGTCGCTGCCCGTGCGCCACGTGCCGGTCCAAGATAGGGAGGCAGGGGCGGCTCGGGCGGGGCTAGCGCCGGCCGGGCCAGTATGCCCGTTTCGTGGGGCCGTTGGCGCAGGGAAGCCGCGATTTGCCAGAGATGGCCGCTTCGACGACCTACATTCCGGCCCTTTTTGGCAAACGGCCGCGGGTGGCTGCCCGTGCGGAATCGCCGACCGCGCGTGAGGGCCGCCGGCATCCGGCCGAGGGTGGTTGCCTGAATGGAACCGCCGACCACACGGGGACGCGATGTCTGGCAAGCGGCAGGAGAGGTGCAGGAGGACAATTGCCTGACCGGAAGGACCGAGCCGGCAAGGATCTTGCGGGTCTACTTAACCTCGTCGGTGCCCTGCGCCGAGTCGCCGCTGCCGTGGGTTTCGCCGGCGTCCGGGCCCGGGGAGTCGTCAGTGCCGTTTCGAAGCTCGCGTTCCTTGGCCTCCAGCTCGTCCCGAAGCTTTTTGAGCCTGTCGGCCTCCGCCTGGTTCCGCTGGCGCCGCGCAAGGTTGCGGAGGAATTCAGGGTCATCGTCCGGGGCTGTCGGGTGCCGGTAGGTAGCAGGGGCGGCTTCCGCTCC
Organism: Arthrobacter sp. 2YAF22_2; assembly: GCF_052114645.1. NCBI lineage: Bacteria > Bacillati > Actinomycetota > Actinomycetes > Micrococcales > Micrococcaceae > Arthrobacter > Arthrobacter sp. 2YAF22_2. The sequence goes on along the minus strand of NZ_JBFRFD010000046.1, from coordinate 10,615 downwards.
GCCGCCGCGCGGGCGCCCGATGAGGAACCACAGGACGGCTCCGATCACCGGGAGGACGATTTGCACCACGATCCAGGCCGGCTTGGAAATGCCCTTGGTCTGGCGTGAGTCAGTCCGGATCAGGTCGATCAATCCGTAGACAAATACGACTAACACGAGGATTGGTACCACAACACGGAGCATAGCTTCAGTTTAGCCTCCGCGGGGGGTTCCGGCGCCTGGCCCCAGGTCGCCGGCCGAGATCGCACGGTGCCTGGCCAGCGGCGTCCGCACCGCGGCGGCGTCCGCACCGCCGGGGCGCCCGCACGGCCGGGGAAGCCGCGGCGGCCCCGGGCAGCTAAACTGGGGACGTGGCCTTCTTGAAATACTCCCTGATCCGTCTGGCGCTGTTCCTGCCGTTGTTCGCGCTGTTTGTCTATCTGCAGCTGGGCTGGCTGCTGGCCGCTCTCTGCGCCGGCATGATGGCGTTCGCGATCAGCTTCCTGTTCTTCCAGCGGCAGCGCGACGCGGCCACCGCCTCGATCCACACCCGCTTCTCCGGTCAGGCCAAGCCGCTGCGCAGCGCCGGGGAGGTCGACGACGCCGACGCCGAGGATCGGCTCGTGGACGAGCATCCGGACGTTACCGTACGCACCGACAGCCGTCCGAAGAAGCCCAGCGACTCCTAGGCCCGACAGTCCCTGTTAGGCCCGACTGGCCCCGACAGGCCCGTCTGTGCCAGGCCCCACGCGCGGACCCGCCCTAGAACCCGCGGCTCAGCACCAGGCCGAGCGAGAACAGCACGGCGTAGCCGAGGTTGATCAGTCCGGTCTGCTTCAGCACCGGGATCAGGCTCTTGCGGCGTCGTCCGGCAATCATCAGCCAGGACGGCATCAGGCTGGCCGGGATGAGCAGCAGCACAATCAGCATCCAGGGCCGGGCCGGTGCCAGCACGATGACCAGCAGGATCGCGACCGCGAGCATCAGCACGTAGCTTTCCCTTGCGTGCTTGTCACCGAGCCGTACGGCCAGGGTCTTCTTGCCCGCGACCCGGTCGGTGGGGATGTCCCGGACGTTATTGGCCATCAGCAGGGCACAGGCGATCAATCCCGTGCCGATCGCACCGATGATGGCCTCGGGGCTGAGCCGCCCGGCCTGCGTGAACGTAGTGCCCAGTGTCGCCACCAGCCCAAAGAAGACAAACACGAACAAGTCGCCCAGCCCGAGGTAGCCGTAGGGGTTCTTTCCGCCGGTGTAGCCCCACGCGGCGAAAACGCAGCCCACGCCCACGAGGATCAGCCACCACGCCTGGGTGATGATGACCAGCGCCAAGCCGAACAGCATCGCCAGGCCGAACGCGGCGAAGGCAGCCCGCTTGACGTGCTCCGGCTTCGCCACGCCGGAGCCGACCAGCCGGAGCGGGCCCACCCGGTCCTCGTCGGTGCCCCGGATGCCGTCGGAGTAGTCGTTGGCGTAATTCACCCCCAGCTGGAGCAACAGGGCCACCATGGCGGCAAGCAACGCGTTGACGGGACGGAACGCATCCATCGCATAGGCGGCTCCGGACCCGATCAGGACCGGCGCGATCGCGGCCGGCAGGGTGCGCAGACGGGCGCCTTGGATCCATTGTGCGGCTGTGGCCACGTTCAGTACCTCGTTGATTCGGTGAAGATCTGGTCGGTCAGACTTGCTTGATGCTTTTCTATTTTCCCTGATGCAGGGCGTCGAGCAGAACGGTCATGCTCAGCCGGTCCGGCTTGCCGTTGGGCAGCATGATCAGTTCGGCGGCCGCGAGGACGGTTTTCGGCGCCAGCAGTCCCAGCGCATCGTGCCGCCGGGCAGTGAAGCCCCGGAGGCCGGCGGGCGAGCTGTCTTCCACCGCCACATAGGCGGCGATGGCCTGCCCCCACTCGGCTGACGGCACGCCGGCCACAAACGCGGCCCGGACGCCGTCGAGCTTCTCCAGCTCCGCCTGCACGTGCGCGGCGGAGACCTTGACGCCGCCGGTGATCACGACGTCGTCCGCCCGGCCCAGCACGGTGAGCCGCCCGTCTTCGCCCAGTTCGCCGAGATCACTGGTGCCGTACCAGCGGACCCCGTCCTCCTCGACAAAGGCCGCCGCCGTGAGCGCGGGCTCGTCAAGGTAGCCGGCGGCGATGGTGGCACCGCCGAGCAGGACCCGGCCGTCGGCCGCGATCTTGACCTCGACGCCGTCCAGTGGCACGCCGTCGTACACGCACCCGCCGCAGGTTTCGGCGGAACCGTAGGTGGTGACCACCCGGACGCCGGCATCCCGGGCCGCCGCGAGCAGCCCGGCCGGCGCGGGGGCGCCCCCCAACAGGATCGCGTTGAAGCGCCGGAGCACGGCCAGCGTGCCCGCGGAGGGTTCTTCCAGCAGCCGTTGCAGCTGCGTGGGAACCAATGAAGTGAGGCGGACCTTGTCGGTCAGCTCCAGCGCGGCAGCCGTGAAGGCCTCCGGGGTGAACCCGCCGGAGAGGTCCATCGCCCACGGCCGGGTGCCGGCGAAAAGCGAACGGACCAGCACCTGCACGCCGGCCACAAACTGTACCGGGAGCGCCAGCAGCCACTGGCCTTCACCCTTGAGCGCCATTGCCGTCGCCATCGAGGACGCCGCCAACGCTTCGGTCGTGAGGACGGTGGCCTTCGGCGTTCCGGTGGAGCCGGACGTCCGCACCACCACGGCGGCATCCTCGATTCCCGGTGTCTCCACCAGGTGGACGACAGGGGAGCCGTCCGCGCCCGCCGACAGTTCGACGGCGGGACCCTCGCCGCGGAGGGCGGCGGCGAGGGCTGAGAGGGCGGGTTCGATGTGTGCGGCTCCGGCAGTCATTGGCAACCTCAGAAGTAGTACGGGAACTTGGACCAGTCCGGATCCCGTTTTTCCAGGAAGGCCTCCTTGCCCTCCACCGCCTCGTCCGTCATGTAGGCCAGCCGCGTCGCCTCGCCGGCGAACACCTGCTGCCCGGCCAGGCCGTCGTCGGCGAGGTTGAAGGCGAACTTGAGCATCCGGATGGCCTGCGGCGACTGCCGGGCAATGTCCGCGGCATATTCCAGCGCCACCTCTTCGAGCCGCTCGTGGTCCACGGCCTCGTTCACGGCGCCCATCCGGACCATGTCTTCGGCGGAATATTCGCGGGCCAGGAAGAAGATCGCGCGGGCGGACTTCTGGCCGATCTGGCGGGCCAGCAGGGCCGAGCCGTAGCCGGCATCGAAACTGCCCACGGTCGCGTCGGTCTGCTTGAACTTACCGTGCTGCCGCGACGCGATGGTCAGATCGGAGACCACGTGCAGCGAGTGCCCGCCGCCTGCGGCCCAGCCGTTCACGACGGCGATGACCACCTTGGGCATGGTCCGCATCAGCCGCTGGACCTCGAGGATGTGCAGCCGCCCGGCGCGGGCGGGGTCGATGGTCTCCTTCGTTTCGCCCTCCGCATAGCGGTAGCCGTCCCGGCCGCGGATCCGCTGGTCGCCGCCGGAGCAGAACGAGTGGCCGCCGTCCTTGGCGGAGGGGCCGTTGCCGGTGAGCAGGACGGTGGCAACATCGGGGGTCATCCGGGCGTGGTTCATGGCCCGGTAGAGCTCGTCCACGGTGCCGGGCCGGAAGGCGTTGCGCACCTCCGGCCGGTTGAAAGCGATCCGGACGGCGGGCAGGTCCCGCACCACCGAGCCGTCCGCGGCGCGCTCGACCTGCCGGTGGTACGTCATGTCCTGGAAGTCGTCGAAGCCGGACACGGTGCGCCAGCGGGAGGGGTCAAAGACGTCGGATACCTTGGCGGGGATTTCGTTGCTCACAGTCCGAGTCTAGTAATCGGCTCAGCTGATGCAGAACTCGTTGCCTTCCGGGTCCGCCATGGTGTGCCAGGAATGCGGGCCTTGGTTGGCGGTCCAGAGGAAGGTGGCACCGCGGGTCTCCAGGGCGGCGCGGACCGCGTCCTTGTCCGCTCCGGCCAGGTTCACGTCCCAATGGACCCGGTTCTTGACGGTTTTTCCTTCCGGTGCCGTCTGGAACAGCAACCGGCGGGCGGGCGGGGTCACACCCAGGTCCTCCCGCGGCCGGATGGCGGCGCCGGCCCGCCAGACCAGCTTCCCCTGGTGCTGCTTCGTTTCCGCGTCCGTCGCAAAACCCTGCTCGATCATGGACCGGACGAAGTCCTCGTCCTGCGGCTCCACGGCCCAGTCGAGGGTTTCCGCCCACCAGTCCGCAAGGCCGTGGGGATCGGCGCAGTCAACAGCTATCTGGATGTTCAATGCCATGGGAGAAACCTACGACGGCGGCGCCCGCCGCGCTAGGTGCCTACTGCAGCTTGTCGAGGATCTCCGGCGGGATGGCGTAGATGAAGATGACGGCCAGCAGGTTCTTCGAGGCGTGGACGAAGTAGGAGAACATTACGTTCTGGCCGGTCCAGACGTACACGAACACCAGGACGGCGCCCATGGCGAGGTAGGGCATCAGGACCGGCAGTGTCAGCGTCTCCTGGCCCACGATGTGGATGGCCGCGAAGAGCACCACCGAGAGGGCGCAGCACGCCCAGATGTTCAGCTTCCGGCTCAGCTTGCCGATCAGCAGGTGCCGGAAGACGTATTCCTCCACGAACGGGCCTACCACCACCAGCAGCGGCACCATCAGCCACGCCGGAACCTGCTGCATGAGGGCCTGCAGCCCAGCCTGGTTGGCGGAGGTCTGCGGGGGCCCGGCGAGGACCGCCAGTACAGCGGTCAGGATCATAGCGGCCACCACCGCCAGCGGTACCATCAGCAGCGTGAACCAGGGCCGCGTGGCCAGGACGCGGAGATCCCGGCCCGCCACCCGCCGGGCCGCGGCCAGCGCGAGCAGGCCGATTCCGCCGTAGAAGACCAGATTGACGGCGTAGGACGCCACGGCCGGGTTCGGTGAGAGCTGCAGCAGCAGCGGCCCCAGCAGCCCGGAGGCGGTGGCAAAGAACGCGGCAACGGCGGCGTAAAGCCCCGCCGTGATGAGGTCCAGCCGGGAAAAAACGTAGAGTTCCGGACGCGGCGCAGGCAGTTGGCGGAGGGCGGTGTCCATGACCTCAGCCTAACGGTGACCGGCTCCCGGATGTTGCCCGCGTCACGGTGCGGCCGCCGGAACCCGTAGAATGGATGAGCCGAGCGACGCTGCGAGCCCTTCGGGGGCTCCGGTACCACCGCTGAATCCCCGCCCGGGCCGTATCCACTTTTGTGCGCCCCCGGGGACCGCGTTCCCGTCCCGGCAAGACCCTAGCTACAAAGGAACTTTCGTGCCGAAAAGTACTGTCACCGAACCCCAGAACGCCCAGGCGCAAACCGCCGTCGTCGACCCGACCCTCAGCGCCGAGGGTTACAAGAAGTCCCTGACCGGCCGACAGGTCACCATGATCGCGATGGGCGGCGCAATCGGCGTCGGCCTCTTCATGGGGGCCGGCGGACGCCTGGCCTCCACCGGCCCGGCACTGATCTTTTCCTACGCCATCGCGGGCGTCCTCGCCTACCTGCTGATGCGCGCCCTGGGCGAACTCATCATGTACCGCCAAACCTCCGGCTCGTTCGTCAGCTACGCCGGGGAGATGTTCGGCAAGAAGGGCGCCTACCTGTCCGGCTGGATGTACTTCATCAACTGGGCCATGACCGGCATCGCCGAGCTGATCGCGATCGGCCTGTACTTCCAGTTCTTCTTCCCGAACGTGCCGGTGGAACTGAGCGCCGTCGCCGCCCTGCTCCTCCTGGTGGGAGTGAACCTGCTGAGCGTCAAGGCGTTCGGGGAATTCGAATTCTGGGCCTCGGTCCTGAAGGTCGCAGCTATTCTGATCTTCCTGGTGGTCGGCACCTTCATGGTGATCACCAACGCCAAGGTCGGCGACGGCCACGCCTCCGTAGGAAACCTCTTCGCGGCCGACGGCGGCATGTTCCCCAAGGGCGCGCTGGTCATGATCCTGGTGCTGAACGCGGTGATCTTCGCCTACAACGCCATCGAACTTGTCGGCATCACCGCCGGCGAGATGGAAGACCCGGCCAAGGAAGTCCCGAAGGCGATCCGCGCCGTCGTGATCCGCATCGTTGTGTTCTACATCGGTTCGGTGACCCTGCTTGCCATGCTGCTGCCCTCGGACCAGTACCATGCCGGCACCTCACCGTTCGTCACCGTCTTCGGCCAGATGGGCCTGCCATGGATGGGTGACGTCATGAACATGATCGTTATCACCGCGGCGCTGTCATCCTGCAATTCCGGACTGTATTCGATCGGCCGGATCTTCCGCACCATGGCCAACAACGGGCATGCCCCGCAGTGGCTGACCCGGATGTCCAAGAACCACGTGCCCTACGCGGCGATCCTGGCGATCGGCTCGGTCTATCTCATCGGCATCCTGCTGAACATCTGGCTCGGCGGCTCGCACGCCTTCGACCTCGCGCTGAACACCGCCTCGATCGGCGTCATCTTCACCTGGGGGTCGATCTTCGCCAGCCAGATCGCGCTGCGGAAGATCAAGGGCAACGTTTCATCGCTGCCCATGCCGGGCTCCCCATGGACCAGCTGGGCCGGGCTGGTCGCGCTGCTCGCCGTCACAGTGCTGATCGGTTTCGACACCATGACCAGCAAGTCCGGCGAGGTCTTCCAGCTCGGACTCTGGACCCTCGCGACCATTCCGTTCTTCGCGGTGGTGCTCTGGCTCGGCTGGCAGAAGGTCAAGAACAACGAGCCCAAGAGCGAGCTGTTCAGCTAACACCGCCGTCGCTCCCGCGTCGATTGCTCCGTAAGTGCCGTTCTGGGGCCGCTAAACGGCGTCGTCGGAGCAACCGATCAGGGGACGGACTCTACCCCTTCAGATGCCGGGCGAAGTGGTCCTCGATCCGGCGCCAGGCCTCGGGTGCGGACTGCGGGTCCGGCCCGACGCCGAGTACCCGGAACAGCGGCCGCAGCGGCCGGGGACCGGCCTCCGCGTCGTTGAGGAACCCGTGCCCGGCGGTTTCGAATTCCTTGACGTCGTGTTCGACGCCGAGCGCCTCGAGGGCCGACGAAAGCCGGCTGGCCGCGCCCCGAAGGCCCCGGTCCTTGGCGCCGAAGTTGGCCACGATGGGGCAGGCGCCGGCGAGCGCCGTCTCCGGGTCCTTGGGCACGGTGCCGTAGTTCACGGCGGCGGCGTCGAAGCCGTCGTTGGCCAGCAGCAGCGCGAAGCCGCCGCCCATGCAGAAACCAATGACGCCGATCTTTCCGGTCGTGCGGCCGGAATCCAGCAGCCATTGCCGGGCGGCCGCCAGGTCCGCGAACGCCTTCCCCTGCCCGGCGGCGAGGGAGCGCATGGTGGAAACCAGGCACCGGCGGGCCCCACCGTCGCTGAACAAGTCCACGGCTAAGGTGAGGTAGCCGGCGGCCGCCATCCGCTGCGCGTGCCGGAGCGTGATGTCGTCCAGGCCGAAGGCCTCGTGGATCATCAGCACGGCGGGGAACGGTCCGTCCCCTTCCGGTTCGGCGAGGTAGCCGCGGAGCCGGCTCGAGCCGCCGGCGACGCCTTCGGGGCCGGTGAGATCAACGTAGTGCGGGTCCATTCCAACAGTCTGGCATCCGGGCACAAAAAACGGCGCCGGACATCCCCCAAAGGAATGTCCGACGCCGTCGGTCTGCGGAATTAGTCGCGCTTGAAGGCGTCCTTGGCGTTCTCGCCGACCTTCTTTGCGTCAGCGACGACCTGGTCCTTCTGGCCTTCGGCCTTCAGTCGGTCGTTGTCCGTAGCGTTTCCGGTGGCTTCCTTGGCCTTGCCGCCGAGGTGCTCCGCTTCGTTGTGAATCTTGTCTCCGATACCCATGGTGTGTTCCACCTTTCGTTTCCGGTTGAAATTCAATGTGGTTTCACCCTAACACAAAGCATACTTACTAATTCAAGGGGACCTGCAGCATCACCTGGCCGGCCCGGCGCCCCGCGACTAGCGCCCAGGTTCCGCGGGGCCGGGCTAGGCTCGGATGCATGAAGCTCACAACCACCGTCACCCAGCACATCATGGCCAACGCGGACAGGGTGTGGGCTGTCGTGACGGACCTTCCGGGCTCGGCTGGGACCCGCAAGAGCCTCACACAGGATCTCGCCGAGATCGCCGCCAAGGCGGAAGCGCTGTGATGGCGGCCGCTTCCGGTGCCCGCAAGGTGGCAGCACCACGCCTCACGCCGGTCCGGCTGGCCGACCTCGTGCCGGATGCCGCCCCGGATTTCCGGCGCGGCGAGCGCTACGACGGGGTTGCCTACAACCGCGCGGCCGCGGACGGACTGGAACTCAGTGGTACCGATTTCGCCGAATGCGAGTTCAGCGGCGTCTCCTTCAACGAAACCCAATTGCGCGGCGCAACCTTCCGTGACTGCATCCTGGCCGAGGCTTACGCGCCCGTGTTCACGGCCGCCCGCTCAAGCCTGCGCGACGTCGAGCTCCGCAATCCCCGCTGGGGCTCGGCAGAACTGTATGAAAGCGGCTGGCAGTCCGTGCGGATCGACGGAGGGAAGCTGGACTACGTCAATCTCCGCGGCTCCAAACTCATCGACGTCCAAATCAGTGACTGCATCATCAACGAACTCGACCTAGGTGCGTGCACGGCCACCCGGGTGGCGCTGAAGAACTGCACCATCGGCAGCCTGGACTTCAGCGGCGCCCGGCTCAAGGATTTCGACCTGCGCGGCACGGAGTTCCGGTCCATCAGCGGCCTCGGCAGCCTCGCGGGCCTGGTCATCGACGAATACCAACTAAGCCTGCTGGCGCCGCTGCTGGCCGGCCACCTCGGCATGATCGTCGCCTGAGTCACCGCCTGGGGCGCCTGCGGCTGCGCCCGTCACTGGGCCGCGTCATCCGGGGCCGCCCGGTTGACCGCCATGACCCGCCGTGTAATCGTTATAGAACGAACGGTCGGTAATTTATCCTGCCGGCCCTGCTCCCTTGGTGAAGGATGTTCTCATGGTCGAGGCTTTTCTTGTTGGCGGTGCCCGCACTCCGGTGGGCCGGTATGGCGGAGCGCTCTCCGCGGTCCGTCCCGATGACCTGGCGGCGCTGGTGGTCCGGGAAGCCGTTGCCCGCGCCGGCGTCGACCCGGACGCCATCGACGAGGTCATCCTCGGCAACGCCAACGGCGCCGGCGAGGAAAACCGCAACGTAGCCCGGATGGCCACCATCCTGGCCGGCCTTCCGCTGCACATCCCCGGGATCACGGTGAACAGGCTTTGCGCCTCGGGCCTGAGCGCCATCATCATGGCCAGCCAGATGATCAAGTCCGGCGCCGCGGACATCGTGGTCGCCGGCGGCGTCGAATCCATGAGCCGTGCCCCCTGGGTTCAGGAAAAGCCGCAGGCCGCGTTCGCCAAGCCGGGCCAGATCTTCGACACCTCGATCGGCTGGCGCTTCGTCAACCCGCTGTTCCAGAAGGGCGAACTGTCCCGCGGCGGCAAGATGACCTACTCCATGCCGGAGACCGCCGAAGAAGTCGCCCGCGTGGACGGCATCACCCGCGAAGATGCCGACGCCTTCGCCGTCCGCTCGCACGAACTCTCCCTCGCCGCGATCGCTGCCGGCCGCTTCGCCGACGAAATCGTGCCCGTGACGGTCAAGACCCGCAAGGCGGAGACGCTGGTGGACACCGACGAAGGTCCCCGCGCCGGCACCACGATGGACGTGCTCGCCGGGCTTCGCCCGGTCGTCGCCGGCGGTTCCGTGGTCACTGCCGGGAACTCCTCCACCCTGAACGACGGCGGCTCCGCCATCATCGTTGCGTCCGAAGCCGCGATCAGGAAGCTCGGACTGACCCCGCGGGCCCGCATCATCGACGGCGCCTCCGCCGGCTGCGAACCCGAAATCATGGGCATCGGGCCCGTCCCGGCCACCCAGAAGGTGCTCGCCCGGGCCGGGCTGGGGGTCGGTGACCTCGGCGCCGTCGAACTCAACGAAGCATTTGCCACCCAGTCGCTGGCCAGCATGCGTCGGCTCGGCCTGGACCCCGAGATCGTGAACCGCGACGGCGGCGCCATCTCCTTGGGGCACCCGCTCGGTTCGTCCGGGTCCCGGATTGCGATCACCCTGCTGGGCCGGATGGAACGCGAGGACGCCAAAATCGGCCTCGCCACCATGTGCATCGGCGTCGGCCAGGGCACCGCCATGCTGCTGGAGCGCGTCTAATGGCGTCCCGGCCCGGCGGTCTGGACACCGCCGGCTTCGGCACGCTCCTGGTCGAGGAACGCGAGGACCGGCTGGTGGTGCTGCTCAACCGACCTGAGGTCCGCAACGCGATCGACCAGCAGATGGTCGACGAACTCCACCGCGTCTGCGCGTACTTGGAACAGACGCCCAAGGTGCTCATCCTCGCGGGCACGGAAGGCGTGTTCGCGTCGGGCGCTGACATTGCGCAGTTGCGGGAACGCCGCCGCGACGACGCCCTGCAGGGGATCAACTCGACGATTTTCGTCCGCATCGCGAAACTGCCGATGCCGGTCATCGCTGCCCTCGACGGCTTCTGCCTCGGCGGCGGCGCCGAGTTGGCCTACGCCGCCGACTTCCGGATCGGCACCCCAGGGATCCGGATCGGCAACCCGGAGACCGGCCTTGGCATCCTGGCCGCCGCCGGGGCCAGCTGGCGCCTCAAGGAGCTCGTGGGGG